>NZ_JBMLSD010000501.1:0-20904 GCF_049240685.1 Flectobacillus sp. | reverse complement strand
GTAGGCTATAAGCTGTAGGCAAAAGGTCTTTATCATTTCATAAAAAAGTACTTTTTCCATTAGCTTACAGCATACAGCCTAAAGCCTTGTGCCTGTTGCCTCTTGCCTTGTGCCTGTTGCCTAAAACTAAAAATTATTTCGTTTGATACACTACATCATCGACCGTGCAATAGCTTCTCCAGATAAGAATGCCCCTTCCACATTGCCCATACCGAAGGCATCACCACCAATATAGATAGGATATTTTTTAAGTTTTAAAAAGCTATCTGCTGTCCTTTGCGAAGCAAGGCTGTATCGCCATCTGTGGACTTGTTGACTCTCTATTTGGTCTGGATGAATTATATCTGAAATCGAATCGATTAGCACTGTAGCTACCTCCTTAGAGGCATCCTCCAAATGCTCTTCAGAATAATTTGAGGACGCATGAATGGTAAGAGTTGAGAAAGTTGTTAATCCTTTTTCGGCATTATCAACGACCCAAGCCACAGGCCCCTCCTCTAATATTTTTCCACCTATTATTTGAGTATTCGTATCTTTCAACTTAGCCATTACTACCCAACAAGGATCATAGTGAATCGATCTTAGCATCAGAGATTCTGACTCATCGGGCAAAATATTTGAAGATTGAAATAATTCCAAAACCTGCGGAATCGGTGCTGTAATTACCAATATGTCAAACGTATACTGTTCGCCAGTATCTGTGGTAGCAGTACCCTCGGATAGTTGAGTGATTTTTTGATTCAATCTAATATCCAAGCCTTCTGCCATCCATTTGGGTAATGTATTCATTCCCGCTGGACAGATATATCGAGTATGTGTTCTGTTGGCCACCTGCCATTGCTTCACAATTTGGTGTTGTTCAGCTTTTTCTATAAAATCTTGAAAGACTGAAGTCTTAACAGAGAAATATTGAGCTCCATGGTCAGCTTTGGTATCATCAAAGCGCCGTGTAGCCATACGTCCTCCCACACCTCGGCCTTTTTCGACGACGATAACTTCATATAAACTTTTTGGAAGAAGTTGAGCCACTCTAAGTCCTGAAATTCCAGCTCCAACTATAAGCACTTTTTGTTTCGACATATTTTTTCAATTAGTATTTATCATCAAAACTAGCAGAGTAAAAAATTGTTAAGGCAATCAAACAAATGTCTACAAATTGTCAATATTTCTATAAATTTTTCAAGAATTTATCAATTAGTTATAAAAATCAGCTTGAATACTGATAGAAGTAGTCCAAATTGATTCAAAGATTTTATTAACTTTGGCAAGACAAGCACGTTTGGTAAACAATTATATATAAAACACATAATCTATTTCGAAAACTGCAAAAAATCCCGAGTGTTAACCATTTTTGCATTAACCCAAAACTATACTTCTCAGATGAAAAAAATATTCCTTTTTGTATTGTTAATCACCTCCATTTTTAGTTGTAAAAAAAGTAACGATAGTTGGCAACAAGCGGCATCTAACCCAGAATTTTTAAGACGTACACAGTTGCAACTAACAGAATCTATTATTCACGATATTTTTGCTCCGCCTGTTTCTAGTCGAATTTATATGTATTCTGCCTTGGGCGCTTATGAGGCGCTTGCTGCAGGAAATACGAATTATCAATCGATGGTAGGACAACTCAGAGGCTTTAAGAAAGTGGCAAAGCCAGAAGTTGGCCAAGAATATTGTTATCCTGTAGCCGCAGTTAGAGCCTATTTGACCATAGGAAAAAATCTAACTTTTGCACAAGATATATATGTAGATTTTGAGAAAAAACTGGAAGAAGATTACAAAGCAACGGGCATTCCAAGCGATGTATATGAGCGTTCTATCGCCTTCGGAGATTCAGTGGCTGCATCTATTATGAACTATTCGAAAGGCGATAACTACAAACAAACTCGTGGATTCCGTTATACCGTAACTCAGAAAAAAGGTACTTGGGTGCCAACGCCCCCTGCTTATATTGACGCAGCTGAGCCTTATTGGTCAAAGATTCGTCCGGCTACGTTAGACACTTCATCACAATTTATGCCTCCAAAGCCTTATGAATACGATATGACTAAAGGTAGTAAATATTACGATATGGTGATGGACGTTTATAATACCATCAATAATCTTACTGAAGAGCAAAGAAACATCGCTAACTTCTGGGATTGTAATCCATTCAAGATGAATATTACAGGCCACGCTATGTTTGCTACCAAAAAGGTATCTCCGGGCGGTCACTGGATGGCAATTGTTACACAAACATCACGTCAGTTGAAAGCAGATATTTATCAAACCTCTGAGGCATATTTGTTAACATCGATGGCCATCTTCGACGGATTTATTTCTTGTTGGGACGAAAAATATCGTTCTATCAAAGTTCGCCCAGAAACAGTTATCAATGAGGTTGTAGACAAAAACTGGCAACCAGTTCTTCAAACCCCTCCTTTTCCAGAATATACCTCTGGTCACTCGGTAATTTCAGGGGCTGCTTCGGTTGCGTTGTCTAGCGTGTTGGGAGATAACGTAGCTTTTGCCGATTCTTCTGAAATGCAATATGGACTACCTGTTCGTAATTTCAAATCTTACAAAGACGCTGCCGAGGAAGCTTCCATAAGCCGTCTTTATGGGGGAATACATTTTCGCCCTGCCTTAGATTTAGGTCTTGAACAAGGAAGAAAAGTGGGCAACTGGGTAATTACCAAAGTCAAAACACGAAAGAAATAAAACTGATAATATTGTGAATCATCCCGAAGTCCCAAATTTCGTTGTAAATTTGGGACTTTATTGCGTTTGAAGCTATCGAATAGTATACTTCAAACAAAAAAATCGAAAAATGCTTATTTATAAATAGATTAGTGGGTCGGCAATTGTGCAGAATTAAAACAAACTATTGGGCTTTCAGCTATCGGCATTCGGCACAAATATATTTATGTGTTTAGCAAAAACAGTTTATAACAAGTTGCTCATTGTACTCAACTTAAGTTATCGTGCAGAATAAGATTAAAGTTATGAATTTAGGCACTAGGCAACAGGCACTAGGCAAAGAGTGTTAGAATGTTTTTTAATAACCACAGCCATGCTTTTTTCCAAAGCCTACCGCCGAAAGCCGTTACCTGAAAGCCCAAAGTTCAATCTTAAATTTTATTTTGCCTACAACTTAAGTTTTAACATACAGAATAATGTCCCTTCCTCAAGCATTATTAGATTCGCTTAGCCAAGTTACTGGTTATCAGGCCGATTCTTTTATCAAAACGCATGAACTAGGTGATTCTCCAACATCAATTAGAATCAACCCTTCCAAAATAGATATTCCTCCAGCACATTTGAAGATTCAAGATCCTGTGCCTTGGAATAACAACGGCTATTATCTATCCGAACGACCTGCCTTTACCTTCGACCCCTATTTCCACGCTGGAACTTACTACGTCCAAGAAGCTAGCTCAATGTTTTTGGAATATGCTGTTCGGCAGAGTATTGACCTAAATAATGAATTAAGAGTGCTCGATCTTTGTGCCGCTCCGGGGGGCAAAAGTACACTATTGGCGAGCCTACTCAATTCAGACTCTTTGTTGGTGAGTAATGAAGTAATAAAAAGTAGGGCAAATATCTTGGTAGATAACATGAGCAAATGGGGACTCACCAATACTTATGTTACAAACAATGACCCCAAAGACTTTAGTAGAATAGGTGGCTACTTTGATTTAATTGTCGTAGATGCACCATGCTCAGGTTCGGGATTATTCAGACGCGACCCCGAGGCCGTGACCGAATGGTCGCTCGACAACGTGGCCATGTGTAGTCATCGCCAGCAACGAATATTGGCAGATGTTTGGGATTCACTCAAAGAAGGAGGTATCCTTTTGTATTCAACGTGTTCGTATTCGGAAGCCGAAAACGAAACAATTATGGATTGGATTCTTGATAACCTTTCGGCTAAAAATATAGTTCTTGATAAAAAAGATACTACTGTTTTGGACCAATGGGGGATAATTCGAACAGCCTCTGCCAAGCATGAATCAATTGGATATCGTTTTTATCCAGACCAAGTAAAAGGAGAAGGTTTTTTCTTGGCGGCTTTTCAAAAAATAAAAGCAGATTATCAGCCTTTTTATCAACCACGTGTTAAGCCTCAACGTACAAAAAGTTTCAAACAAGAAAAGAATATCCTAACTCATTGGATTGATGATTTAGAAGATAAGATGTGGTTTGAAAAAAATGAAAACATTTACCTCATCAATCCCGAACACGAGGCAGATTTGAAAGTTCTTCAAAACAATTTATATATTAAGAAAGCAGGCATACTACTTGGGCAAATGGGAGCCAAAGACCTTATTCCTGAGCATGAATTAGCACTTTCGACCAGTATTTCAACTAAAGTGCCGGTATTGGATGTTTCTTATGAAGAAGCCATCGCCTATCTTCGCAAGGATGACTTCGTACCAGATACTCCACTTCGAGGCTGGTGTGGAGTCGCTTATGAGGGACATATTTTGGGCTGGGGCAAGGCGCTTGGCAATAGATTCAATAATTATTATCCTAAAGAATTGCGTATTTTGAGTCGATTGCCCTAACTTTCGAAATATTCTAAGATAAACAACCCAAAAAAATAGAAAACATTGGGGTTTTATTAACCGAAAAAAAAAACAGACGTTTATACTCTAACTATTTTTTCTATTTTTGTACTGAAATTGTAATGTCTGCAAATCAGATTTTGAAAAAAGACTTTTTCGTCTTAGCACCACTTTTATAAAAAAGAGATTTTTGAAAAATCTGAAAATTAAGTGTTTATAAACTGAAAATAGCACACAGCAAGTAAACTCGATAGTAGCTCGCAAAACAAACATGCACCTCAGACTACTATTTAGTGAATAAGCTGTAAAAAGAATCGCATGGTTAACGAAGAAGCAAACGAAATTAAACAGCAACAGGCTGCCAATCCTCAGGAAGAAATCGACGCGACTACCGCACAGGTATTAGAATTGGCCGAAAACACTGAAGCTGAAACAACTGAGGTTCAAACAGTTGATTATTCTACTTTCCAAAAAAATGACTTTGTTGAGTTATTGTCCAAAATACTTGCAGATGTCAAAGAGCAACCTTCAGTAGCTGCCTTCCGCAAATCAGAAGATGTTCTTAAGGAAGTTCGTCCGCTTTTTGAACAATTCAAAACGGCTGAACGTGCAGAAGCCCTTGCTAAATTCAAAGAGGCTAATGATGGCTCTGAAGATGGTTTCGAGTTTAAATTTGACGAAACAATCGAAAAGTTTGATAAACTATTCAAGGCCTTGAAAGAAGAACGCGCCAAATATTTCAATCAAATCGAAAAGGAGCGTGATAAAAACTTTAGCCAAAAAACAGAACTTCTTAATCGCCTTAGAGCCATTGTAGAAGGAGAAGATAACACTGATCCTGCGCAAATTAAAGCAGGGTTTGCTGAGTTCAAAAAAATTCAAGACGAATGGAAATCAGCAGGCAATATTAATTCTCCGCACAACAATACGCTTTGGCAAACTTATCATGCGTTGGTCGACCGTTTTTACAGCAATAGAAGTATTTACTTCGAATTGTTGGAATTGGATAGAAAACGTAACCTTCAACAAAAAATCGAACTTTGTACTAAAATCGAAAGAATCGCTGAATCAGCCAAGACTGAAACCGTAACGGGTAAGGTATTGGATGAGGCTGTGGCTGCTTTTGAAGAATATAAACACATTGGCCCTGCTCCAAAAGAAGAAAACGAACTCATCTGGACGCGTGTCAAGGAGGCTTTAGATGTTATTTATGGCAAACGCCGCGAACAACTAGAAGCGCAGAAGGCAGAGTCGGAACAAGTTTATACGCTCAAATCCTCTATTGCCGAGTTGGTAGAAACATTTGCTAATTTCTCAACAGAGTCTATCTCTGAATGGAACGAACGCACAAAAGCGCTCTTAGCGTTACAAGACCAATGGAATAACGTGAAAGGTTTTATGCCGAAAGAAAAAGGCAAAGAGCTTAGCGATAAATTTTGGGGAAATATCAAAACTTTCTTCAAAAATAAAGGTGAGTTTTTCCGTCAGTTGGAAGGCAAACGTGAAGAAAACTTGAAAGCAAAAATTGCGATAATCGAGCAGGTTGAAGCACTTTTGACTTCGGGCGATGATTCGCAGGATGCCACCAATAGCGTTATACAATTACAGAAAGCGTTCCGCGAGGTAGGGCATGTTCCAGAAAAGGACAAAGACAATATCTACGAACGATTCAAGAAAGCTTGTGATGGATTTTTTGATGCCAAACGTGCCAAAAATCAAACTATTGAAAAAGAGTTTGAAGCTAACTTAACTAAAAAAGTAGCTCTTTGCGAGCAAATTGAAGCTGAGGCTGTTGAAGGCGCTGAAACTACCAAACTTGCCGAATTTAAAGCTCAATGGGCAAGTATAGGTTTTGTTCCTAAAAAAGACATGCAGGCTATTGGAAAACGTTACATTTCGGCTATTAATAAATATGTAAGTGCTATGGGTAAACTTTCGGGCAAAGAAAGAGAGCAATTAGCACTTCAAACGGAAGTTGATATCCTAAAATCAAGAGGTGATTTTTCTCCAAAAGAATTAAACAAAAAAGAAAACGATATTCGTCGCAAGATTCAGCAAGTTGAAAACGATATCTCGTTGTACAAAAACAACCTTGAGTTTTTTGCTAAATCTAAAAACGCAGATAAACTTCGTGTTGATGTAGAAGCTAAAATCAAAAAAGCAGAGCAAGATTTGGCGCATTTCAAACATCAATTAAAAGTTATTCGCGAAGCAGAAAAATAATTTTCTTTAGAAAAAAGATATAATTCGTAAAAAGGGCATAAAGATTATGCCCTTTTTTTTGCTAAAAATCGAAATGAATATTTTTTTATAAAAAAATTTAAACTGTAAGGTTTTTATAACATTCTTGTTTTCAAAAAATTACAAATACCTTATAAAAAACTTTCATTTTTGCGGTTAAAAACATTTGCAAATTACAATACAAGCCACTAATTTTGTAACACGATAAGCGACAGAGAAATCGCCAAACGTTGAAAAAAGCCTCCTTAGCTCAGCTGGTAGAGCAACTGACTTGTAATCAGTAGGTCATTGGTTCGATCCCGATAGGAGGCTCAAAAGCTCGACAACTGTCGGGCTTTTTTGTTTTATAGCCCTTCCAAAGGTCTCATCTTATCGGGTGTTTCTCCGGTAAATTGCTTAAAATCTTTGATAAAGTGTGCCTGATCAAAGAAGTTGTTTTCATAACAAATTTCTGCAAGTGATTTCTTCTCTCCTAGCTCATTTAGTACCACATTAAAGCGTACAATGGAGGCAAATTTTTTGGGCGAAACTCCTACAATTTTACGAAATCGCTTCTCAAATGGACTCGCACTGATGTTTAACAGCTGGTTTAATTCCTTTACTCGAATACTTCCTTTACTTCGATAAATCCTTTGAACAGCCTCCACGATTAATTTGTCGGTTTTGATTGATAACAGTTGTGCAAGCAAAAACTGCTCAACTATCTTTATCCTATGTGTATCGGTTTGTGCGGAGGCCAAATTGTCTTGTACTTCATCAATTGATGATTTATCAAAAAGATGGTCTAGTTCAACACTCAAATTAAAGAGTTCGTTTATCGGATGCTTGGTAAATTGAGCCAAACCTATTTCTGAAAAAAATACCAGTAATGTGCCTGTATTTGAAGCGTTGTTAAATTCCTTGTAGCTATCCATGAGCCCAGTAACACCCGCGGAGTGTAAAGGCATAGCTTGATTGTTGTGAAGAATTGCTAGACTTCCCTTGTACTGAAAACCCACCACAGGCCCTAAAGATGGCAATACCTTATATGATGAGGCGTCCTCCATTTCGGAGATAGCAAACTGTTTAATATAAGGTTTGAGTGTATCCGAAGGTTGAAATAGCTCGAATTTCATTTTAATTTTTTAACTATAAAACCCTAAAAAAGAACTACTTAAATAGTTATAAGTTTTTTTTCAAAAAAATATTCGTCAAAATACTTGCGAGATATATATGAAAACACTAATTTTGCACCACGTTAAACGACAAACAAGTCAAAAACGTTGAAAAAAGCCTCCTTAGCTCAGCTGGTAGAGCAACTGACTTGTAATCAGTAGGTCATTGGTTCGATCCCGATAGGAGGCTCAAAAGCTCGACAAATGTCGAGCTTTTTTGTTTTATAGCGCTTAATCTTTCTCCGAATTTCTTTTTGCCCACTGTTGTAAAGAGTTCATAATAGTATCCAAACTAAATGGCTTACTTAAATAGTCATCCATTTGGGCATTTTCTATTTCGTTCTGACATTCATCAATGGTATTGGCTGTCATGGCAATAATCACAGGCTGATGCTTTTGTAATTTTCTGATGTGCATTGAGGCTTCGTAGCCATCCATTTCTGGCATTTGTACATCCATGAATATCAAATCAAAGTCCTTTTCTTGCACTGCCACAAGCGCTTCGAATCCATTTTCAACTATTCTAGGACGGTATCCTAGCTTATTCAAAATTCGCTCGATGAGGTATTGGTTCATAGGGTTATCCTCAGCTACTAGAATATTTAGAGGATATTGTTCGGCAAATTCTGAATAAAGTTTTCGCTGATTAGTAACACTTGTAAGTCCATCTTGATTTTTCCCTACTTTTTTTAGGAGCAATAATAAAGTTTTACTTAACAAGTGTTGTTTGACAGGCTTGGTAAGCACTGCTTCGAACAAGTCATTGTGACTCTTGTGAGAATCATCCGTAACAGAAGTTAGCAAAATAATGGCTTGCTCTTTGTTCAATTCCTTAAGTTTTTTTGCCAAAGATATTCCATCTATATCTGGCATAAGTCTATCTGTAATAACTATATCGAAAGTTGGAGCATTATTCTCGAATAAGAATAAGGCCTCAGAGGCAGCATTTACGACTACAACCTGTAAGCCCCACGAGGTAAGTTGTTGCTCTAAAATTTTTAGGTTCGTTTGATTATCATCAACAACCAAAACACGTTTATTATCAAAATTTATCTCATTAATTAAGCGATAAGATTGAAAAGGTTCTTTACTCAATTTGGCTTTTATCGAAAAAAAGAAGTTACTACCCTCCCCTTCTTTACTCTCCACGCCGATTTTTCCGCCCATTAATGTAATCAATTTTTCACTAATTACTAGCCCCAAACCAGTGCCACCATATTTACGTGTAGTTGAAGAATCCACTTGCGAAAATGCCTTGAATAATCTCGATAATTTATCTTCTGGAATACCAATACCTGTATCTATCACCTCAAACAACAACTCTACTTCATCGGCATCTTGGCCTTGGAGGTGTACTCTGACCAAAATTTCACCAGAGGGTGTAAATTTGATGGCATTGCCAACTAAATTCAGCAAGACCTGCCTCAAGCGCTGATCGTCGCCTATTACTTGCTGAGGTACATTATAAGCGATTTCATACATCAAATCCAATCTGGCTTCGGAGGCCTTTGAGGCAAAAACATCGAGCATTTCTTCGACACAAGCCCGTAGGTCAAAACTACGTTCCTCAAGCTCCATATTCCCGGATTCAATTTTTGAGAAATCAAGAATATCATTAATAACCGACAACAAATCCTCGCCACACTGTTTTATTGTACGCACATAAGTAGTTTGTTCTTCTGAAAGATCGGTCTCATTCAATAGCCCCGTCATTCCTATGACTCCATTCATTGGAGTTCGAATTTCATGGCTCATCGTGGCCAAAAAAACACTTTTGGCTCTATTGGCTTTTTCGGCATCCAATCTGGCCTTATGTTCTTCCTCGGTAGCTTTTACTAATTGAGCTGTTCTTTCAGCTACTTCTTTTTCCAATCTCACATTTTGATTTTGGATAGTACGTACACGAAGCCAATAAACCAAAATAATTATACCTGCACCAAACAAGAAAATGATGAGTTTGAACCACCATGTCATCCAAAAAGGAGGTAAAATAATCACTTCTAAGGTAATTCCTGTGTTGTTCCAAACCCCATCATTATTGGAAGCTTTTACTTTAAAAAGGTAGGTACCAGGATTAAGGTTTGTATAGGTAACACTTCGATTGTGGCCTATATGATTCCATTTTTTATCGAATCCTTCTAGTTTATAAGCGTACTGGTTTTTTTCGGGTAAGGTAAAATTTAGTGCTGCAAACTCAATTGTAAAAACTGATTGGTCATATTGTAAGACAATGTTCTTTGTCGCATTGATATGAGTTGGAAAAGCTGGATTAGAAAAACCAGACTTAATGGGGGTATTGAATATTAAGAAATTAGTAAAATAAATGGGAGGGATAAAGGTATTATCTATTAAACTATCAGGATAAAAACTATTGAATCCATTGGGTCCGCCAAAGAATATTTCTCCATCCTCTGTCATGAAAGATGCCCTAGCTTTGAATTCCTTGCCTTGTAAACCATCACTGATAGAGTAATTTCGGATAGTTTGATTTTGATAATTAAACTTAGTAATCCCTTTATTTGAACTTATCCAAAGGTTTGATTGACGATCTATAATGATACTTTTAATGGCGTTATTGGCCAGTCCGTCTGCTTCAGAGAAATGTTTAAACTTCCCAGTTGTGGGATTAAGTAAATTTAAGCCTCCACTCGTACCTACCCAAAGATTTCCATCGGGCGCATCGGCAAAACAAGTCACATAATCATTAGAAATACTTTGGCTGTCATTAAACTTGTTTACATACCTCACAAAAGAATCTGTCGCAGGATTATACCTTGCCAAGCCAGTTTCAGTTCCTATCCAAACTCGACCTTTTTTGTCAACAAACACCGTATTTATGTTATTACTCGGGATAGAATTCTTATCATTGGAATCGTACTTATAAATCTTGACCTCGCGAGTTTTAGCGTTCATGAGATTGACTCCGCCATTCCAGGTAGCTATCCAGAAGTTTTGATTACGGTCTCTAACAACTGCATTTACACTCCAAGAGCCGATTCTTGACTTGAGGTCGGGAGTGTCAATAGAATAATTCTGAAAAGTATTGTTAGAAGGGTTATACAAACCAAATCCTCCACGATGATATCCTAATGCGATCATCTCAGGAGAAAAGTAATTCACAGCAATCACATAATCTGTTCTGGGAGTGTTAGGATTAGAAGGGTTATTTAATAGCGAACCAAAGGTTTTGGTTTTTCTATTAAAGTAATTGATACCCCCACCGTCAGTACCTATCCAAAGGTTATTTTTGCCATCACCCGTGATAGATAAGACAAAATTATTGTTAAGACTATTTTTACCAATTTGATTTTTATAGATATTAAATTTTCGACCAAACTTAGGCAAAAAGTTTATACCACCCGACCAAGTACCAATCCAGAGATTTCCGATATAATCTTTATAGATACTATAAACAGAATTATTGCTAAGGCTATTGGGATCATTTGCATCAAATTTAAAATTAGTAAACAATTTTTTGTTGGGATTGAGCACACTCAGTCCCCCATTTTCGGTACCAATCCAAATATTACCCGAATCATCTTCCTGCAAACACAATAAGTCGTTATGTGCAATGGTGTTGGGATTATCCTTTTGATTTTGAAAACTTTCAAAATTATCTTTTTCAGGAATATAAAGATTGAGCCCTCCGCCCCGTGTTCCTACCCACATTCGATTATGGCTATCTTTTAGCACACAGGTTACCCAATTAATCGAAAGGGATTTCGGATTGTTGTTATTATGAAGATAATTACGAAAAGTTTTTTTACTAATATTCAATACTGATAAACCATTCTTCGTACCAACCCACAAATTACCCTTGGCATCTTCGTCCATACGGTATACATAATTATCGGCAAGCGTATTGTTTTTTTGGGGGACATTTTTAAAAACCGTAAAGTTATTCCGTGCGGCATTAAATAAGTACAATCCTTCTACTGTACCAAGCCACAATTGCTGATGAGAGTCAATGAATAAATCTCTAATTTTTACATCTGGAAGCTGTGTAGTATAATGCATAAAAACCTCCTTGGTCTTATCAAATTTGTCAAGACCTCGGCCAGTAGCAATCCAGATATATCCTTGGGAATCCTCAACAATATCAAAAATATTATTGTCAGAAATAGAATTTACATCATTAGGGTAATGCTTGTATATCGTAAAAGTATAGCCATCAAACTTATTGAGTCCTTCTTGAGTGGCAAACCACATAAATCCTTGCCTATCTTTCAAAATAGCACCTACTTGGCTCTGCGAAAGCCCTTGATTGGTGCCATAATGCGTAAAATAAGGTTTGGGCACTTGCGCAAACGAGGCGGAATTGCAGAATTGCAACCACAAGGCCATCAAACAAAATACACGGTTCATAGTCTAGTCTAAATAGTACAAAGGAGGATATAGCAAAGCATACCTCAAAGTTAAATTGACGGTTTAAATGTAGGTTTATCAAAGAGCATACGCTCCCCTCCTACAAAAAATAATAACAATAAGGTAAAATAAAGAGATAAGAATTATTAAGATCAGAGATAGCAACGACTGTTATTCAAATTAATTTTTAATTATCTAGACTTCTTAGGCAGGTTTGAAAAAACTTTAAGGTCTTTATACCAAAGGTATAAAAAAATGATGAGTATTAAAACAAGCAATATTTTTTTTAGGATATCGAGAGAAAGAAAAACCAAACAATTCTTTCCACTTTTATCAAAAATGTACCTCACTTATCACAAATTAACAAAATATCACTCAACGAATAGAGTCAAACATACAAAATATTGAAATTCAACAACTTAGTAAAAATCAAATTGTACAAAAACAGAAAAGCCTATTTAAAAAAAGCCAATTTTGAAATCTACCACCAACAAGATATTCTACGCACATCATAAATTTTCCTCATATCTAAGGAAATTTCTTTTATTTTTTTCTTGCATTGTTCATTTACAGATACTATATTTGTTTAAGTCAGCTTCAAGTAGTCACAATTTGATAAATCAATTAACCGTGTAATACTAACCACTAAACAACCGTCATTTTAGTATGGTATTACTGCGTTCTGTGAAATGGGAAAGAGCATTATTAGTTTGGGGTGGAAAGCATAATTAAGTAATACTTAAAACAATGAGCAAATTGGTATTCATTTAATTCTCCTACCTCTACCAAATCCCATTTTTTCGAAAAAGTAATCTTTTTTCAATGCTTAATCGTATATATTTTCCAAATATGTCGAGACGGTTCTTATTTGTTGATAGTTGAAAACAGCATTTGAATGTTTTGCTATCATTGAAGAAAACCGCCCTCGAATAGTTGATTTGTTATTCCACGCTATATTTATCGCAACACATTAAAGTTTATGATTATGAACACTTTCCTTACTTTGTTAAAAAAATCTGTTGCTAAAATGATGATTAGCAACACCGTGGTAGCCCTTATTGGCTTTGTTTTATTATCAAATCGTATTACAGCACAGTCAGAGGGAGTAAAACTTGACTATTTTAGTTTAGCACTTGCCAACCAAGACGAAAAACCTAGAGCAATGTTCTTTTTTCAGGAGGTTTTGGGTGCCAACTTGATGACCAACAATGAACAGAACATCTATGAATTTGAACTACCAAACTCACCAGTTATTAGAGTTTTCAAAAAAGAAAAACCAGAACCAAATGCCACTTGCAATTATAACAAGAGTGTAGAAAACTGGGGCTCTTGTATCAGTAGTTATGGTTTAGCGTGGATTGTTGTTTCTACTTCTGATTTGAAAAGAACCGCTAAGGAATTAAAGGCGGCAGGTTATCCAATCAAATACAGCAAATCAATGCTCCCTGACGAACCAACAACAGAGGTGCTAATTACTTCTCCATTCAACAACCAATTGTTTTTATTTGTAGAGCGTGAAGATGTGAGTGCTTCTGCTTGCAAAATCGAAAACATTCACTTGGTTGTAGAAAATTTGAAGAAATCAATCGGCTTTTACTCTGATACCATGGGTGCTTCAGACATTGAGTATGTTAGCGACGTATGTGCCAAAATTCAAATAGGTGGACAAAATTTTATCCTTGCCGAACCAGAAGGTTTGTTGTTGGAGCCTTCACAATTCAATAGTAATACCTCTAACGAAACCAGTGTGATTAAAGAACATTTCGGATTTTTATTTAATGATTTCGAACAAGGTATTTATGCAATAAACGGAAAAGGATACTATTTCAAAAATATTCCACAACCACAGTACCGCGACAACAAACATAGTCATTTTTCGAATGGTCAAATCTTAAGTCCAGATGGCTTAGTAATTGATTTGGGCGATATGGCCGTGAGCAGATATACAAGACAATAAGTTACTTTTCTCGAAATTTTCCTACAAACAACATTATATTCCTTACTTAATTTTAAATATATCTATTTTGTAATCGTTAAAAATTAAGGTAGTCTTCTTCGAAGGCTACCTTTTTATTTGCTATTTTGTATCGATAAGATATAGAATACTAATTTTGTATCCTTTACTTTCATTGTATATCATTGTCCAGTACTTGCTTTATGAAAATCAAAACGACTATTTTATTCTTACTACTATTGGGACTAAGTCAGCTATTGACAGGCTGTATTTGGGCAAGAAGATGCCCAGAAAAAACCTGTAGAGTTAGCACCGAGCATCGACATGACGGCGGAACATTCAGACCTAGAGCTGCCTTTTCGTGGGTAACTACCAAGAAACATTGGCCTTGGAGCAAATTAGGTGGCGGAAAAAAATACAATGGAAAGAAAGACAAGAATACTGGCAAAAAGAAATTCAAGTATTTGTTGCCAGGTGAAAGAGTAGATTTTGATAAAAAGAATTAAGATGACATCCTAAGCGCTTTTAAGGAACTTGCACCATTCGAGTTATTGTTTCGTCAAAAAGCATATTATTCTTTAAGCAAGGCCTAATGGCATGATGCTTACACTATTTACTTATCCAAAAATTTATGAATTTAATAAAAGTGGCTGCTGGGGTAGTAAATCAAACACCTCTTGCGTGGGAAACCAACAAAAAAAATATTATTGGCTGTATAGAAGAAGCAAAAAATCAAGATATATCTATCCTTTGTTTGCCCGAATTATGTATTACTGGTTATGGATGCGAGGATATGTTTTATGCCTCTGGCACTTGCGAGACTGCCCTCGAAATGCTTCAAGATATCGTTGAGGTAACCTCTGGCATCATTGTGTCGGTAGGGTTGCCAATCCGTATCAACAACCGTGTGTACAACGCTGCCTGTTTGATTGCTAATAAACAAATACGAGGTTTTGCTTGTAAGAAAAATTTAGCCAATAATGGTCTACATTACGAAACTCGTTGGTTTCAGCCTTGGCCCGATAATCAGCGTACAGAGCTTGCTATCGGAGAGTTTAGTTATCCCGTTGGAGATTTAATTTTTGAGGCTGGTGGCGTAAAAATAGGATTTGAAATCTGTGAAGATGCTTGGATTGCGAACCGCCCAGGGCGCTCGCTCTATTTGCAAGGAGTAGATATTATTCTAAATCCTACAGCTTCGCACTTTGCCTTTTTCAAAACGCAAACTCGTGAGCGTCTTGTTCAAGATGGTTCAAGAGCCTTTGGCGTTGCTTATATCTATGCCAATCTATTAGGTAACGAGGCTGGTCGTGCGATATTCGATGGCGATGCAATGGTGGCACAAGCAGGTGAAATGTTAGTTTCGGGTACTCGTTTTAGCTATCGTGATTTTTATTTGACCCCAGCAGTGATTGACCTTGATAAAGTTCGTTTAGAGCAAGTCCAAAATCGCTTAACTTTTTCGGGAACTTCCCAAAAAGTACCTTTCCTATACGACTTCCCTCCTATCAAACCAATCAAACAACGTTTTGAATTAGAACATTGGGAAGCAAAGGGTTTTCAAAAAGAGGAGGAATTTGCACGAGCTATTGCCTTAGCGTTATTTGACTATCTTCGCAAATCTCGTTCTTCGGGTTGGGTAATATCACTTTCTGGCGGGGCAGACTCTTCCGCTATTACAGGTCTGTGTTATTTGGCGATTGAACTCGGTGTAGCAGAACTAGGAATAGAAGGTTTCAAACAAAAATTGGGGCACATTAAGAAAATTCAAGATTGCCAAAGTGTTCAAGAATTATCAAAAGCCTTGATTACCAATATTTATCAAGGGACTGAAAATAGCTCGAATGATACACGCTATTCAGCAAGTTCACTGGCCGAATCGCTCAATACGACTTTTTACGATATTAATATCAATGGTTTGGTAGAAACCTACAAAGAGTTAATTCAAGGAGCAATTGGCAGAAATCTTTCTTGGGAAACGGATGATTTGGCACTTCAAAATATTCAAGCGAGGGTACGTGCCCCAAGTGCTTGGCTTTTGGCAAATATTAATAATGCCTTGTTATTAGCTACCTCAAACCGCTCGGAAGCGGCTGTAGGTTATGCGACGATGGATGGCGATACTTCTGGTTCGATTTCTCCAATTGCTGGCATTGATAAGCATTTCTTGCGTCATTGGCTACGTTGGTTAGAGCATACAGGACTAGATGGACAGGTAAAACTTCCAGGCTTGAATGCTATGAACAATCTGCAACCTACAGCAGAGCTTCGTCCTTTAGAGGCAAAACAAATCGACGAAGAAGATTTGATGCCCTATGACCTATTGAATGCCATCGAAACAGCAGCATTTAGAGATAAAAAATCACCCAAAGATTGTCTTGAGTTGATGGAGCTGGAATTTGAAGGTATTTACAGCAAAGAAAAATTGGTCATGAGTATCGACCGCTTTTTCCGCTTGTGGAGTCGTAACCAATGGAAACGCGAACGTTATGCACCAAGCTTCCATGTTGACGACCGCAATCTTGACCCTCGCAGTTGGTTAAGATTCCCAATTTTGTCGGGTGGCTTTGAAAAAGAATTAGCCGATATGCACGCCTATGCCAACGATGCGAAAGGCAAACAAAGAAAAGGTCGTATTGGATTCTAATATAGTTGATTTCGAGGGGGCTGATACGATAAAGTCTCCTCGTTGTCTTTTTAGAAATACCAAAATCCATAAAATAATATGTACTTTTGAGAAAAGATTTTAACCTTATTCTCATTATTTCTTAAGCTTTTTGACAGAAAGTTTCTGTCATATACTTTATGCTTTTAGCAATTGATATAGGCAATACAGATATTGTTTTTGGTGTAAACAATGACCAGCAATGGATTCATCAGTTTCGCATAAGTTCCTCTTTTTCGCAACGTTCGCAAGATTATGAGGCACAGCTTCGTCTGCTTTTTTTAGAAAATTCGCTCAAACTTAGCGATATCCATCAAATTATTGTTAGCTGTGTTGTACCTGATTTACGAGCCGTTATCAAAGATATGTCGGTTACCATGTTTGGTATTCAACCCATGATGGTCGGCCCAGAAATGTATGACAGGCTCAATATGGAAATTTTGAGCCCTTACGAAATAGGCACAGATTTGGTTTGTAACGCAACGTATGCCTATTATACCTATCAACAAACCTGCTTGGTTGTCGATTTTGGAACAGCACTTACCTTTACCGTAGTATCGGGCGAAGGTAAAATTTTGGGCGTTTCGATTGCACCAGGCCTCAAAACAGCCGTAAAATCTTTGTTTTCTAATACCGCACAATTGCCCGAAGTACCTCTTTCAATGCCCGAATCAGCCATCGGGACAAATACCGTTCATGCCATTCAAGCAGGGATTTTGTGGGGATATGTCGGAATGGTCAAAGAAATGATTTACCAAATCAAACTAGAAGTTGGACAAGAGTGTAAAGTCTTGGCTACTGGGGGGCTTTCCTCTATCCTTACCCCACTACGTTCGGAATTTGATGAAGTAGATAAAACCCTTACCCTAAATGGTTTAAAGATTATTGCTTCTTTATAACAGATTGCTTCAGGATGTACTTCTATAGGCATCCTGAAGTAAAAACTTCTACTAATTACTACGAGTACACTTACCATCTTCATAAAATCCTTTCGATTTACTTCTCATAATCAACCACTTATCATAAATCTTTTATCTAAATAAACATTTTTTACAATTTTTACTGCATCATCTGCAACCTTTAGTTGCACTTATGCATCCTATCTACAAATTCTCCCGCAGGTCGTTTTTTTCTTCCAAATGCTTTCTTGGCTCAATTTACCATTTATCATTTGGAGAAGCCAATCAGGTAGTTTGCATTGCAAAGTAGCTTGCTTTGCAAATAACTTTGAATCAAATCTCAAGGAGAGATATACACATTCACATTACCTCAAGTGCCTCTAAACCTATTTGAGACACTATACAATGATAAAACACTTCAAAAGATGAAACGATTTATACTTTCGACAATCATTACTTGTGGATTAGGCTATGCAGGAATGGCACAAGTAAAAGGAAAAATTTCTGGCTCGGTTAGCGACAACCAACATAAAATTGTAGAATTCCCAACAGCAACCTTACTGAAAGCAAAGGATAGTACTTTGGTAAAAGGTGCTTTGGGAGATGCCAACGGGCACTTTGAGTTTGAATCCGTAAATGCGGGTGAATATCTTGTAAGTGTGACACAAATGGGATACAAGAAGTTTTTTACTCCAAAAATCATTATCTCAGATGGAAACACAAATGTCAACTTAGCAAGCATTGTATTGGTAGAAGAAAGCAAGCAGCTTAGTGAGGTTACGGTATCGGCACAAAAGCCATTTATCGAACGTCAGGTCGACAAAACGGTAGTCAATGTCGAAAACAGCATTATGGCGGCAGGTTCTACTGCATTAGAAGTATTAGAGCGTTCTCCTAATGTAATGATTGATAAAGATGGAAACATTAGCTTGAAAGGCAAACAAGGTGTACGAGTTATGATTGATGGGAAAATTTCCTATTTATCAGGTCAGGATTTAGCAAACTTTTTACGTAACCTTTCGGCAGAGCAATTGGCTCAAATCGAAATTATGACCAATCCATCTTCCAAATATGATGCAGCAGGTACGGCAGGGATTATCAATATTAAGCTAAAGAAGAATGTGAATATGGGCTTGAATGGCTCGGCAAACGTAGGTGTTGGGCATGGTAAGTATTTGCGTGAAAATGCTGGTATCAACCTCAACTATCGCAATGGTAAAGTAAATGCGTATGGCAATTATAGCTGGAACGAGCGCCGTCAGGAAAATACGAATGATATTTACCGTTATTTCAGAGCACAAAACGAAATGTATCATGCCGACGGTAGAAGAAAGAGTTTTAGTTATAATCACTCTTTAAAAGCAGGTGTAGATTATTTTCTTTCTGATAAAACAACCATTGGTATCTTGGTAAATGGCTCATCGGGAAGTTGGGGTGCTGATTCGGCCTTGACGGTGACTACCAAATATGTCAACAACAAACTTACACAGACAATTCCTACGGCAAATAATGTATCGCAACCTTGGAAGAATATCTCGACTAATTTAAACTTAAAACATACTTACGATTCTACTGGTAGAGAGTTGACGGTCGACTTGGACTATGCCTACTATGACAATCGTTCAAGCAACGACTATATTACCCAATATTTCAATGGAAATGATTTGACAAGCAAATTTCGTTCAGACTCTACTTTGGTGAACAAAAGTGTTTCGGGTATCAACCAATATTCGTTAAAAATAGATTATACCTTACCCGTTTCGAAAGTAACCAAATGGGGAATGGGTTTAAAAGCAAGCTATGTGATTACTGATAACGATTTGAAGTTTTACGAAAATTTAGAAGGTGGAGGTTTGAATTTGTTGAAAAGAAATAGCAATCAGTTTGTGTACAAAGAAAACATCAATGCTGCTTATTTAAACTATCAAACCAAGTGGAATAAGTTTAGTGCACAGTTAGGCTTACGTGCCGAATGGACCATTGCAGATGGCAAATCTACAAGTTATGAAACTCAAAAAGATTCAATTTTTACGCGTGATTATTTGAAATTATTCCCAAGTGCATTTGTACAATACGAAGCCAACAAGAACCATACATTGGGTGTAACCTATAGTCGCCGTATCGACCGCCCAGGCTATGACCAGTTGAATCCATTTGTCTTTTTCCTAGACCCTTATACCTATCAGGTTGGAAACCCTTATTTGCGTCCACAATTGACTAATTCATTCGAATTGACACACTCGTATAAGGGTATTATTTCAACAACGGTTAATTACAGCCATACATCTGATTTTATGTCTGAAATATTGAAACAAAACGATGCCACAAGAGCTACTTATCAAACGGTAGATAACTTAGCACAACAAGATAACTTCGGCGTGACAATTTCGGCTCCAGTGCCAATTACAAAATGGTGGATGAGCGTAAATGAGTTCAACTTGAATTATACCAAAGTGCAGGGTGCTATTCAAAACATCAATGTAGTTCCGTCGGCAACCAACTATTATTTTAATTCAAACAATACATTTAGTTTAGGCAAAAATTACAAAATTGAATTAGGAGGTTGGTATGTTTCTGGAGGTTTGTGGAGTATTTTCAAAATCAACTCACAAGGTGCAGTAAATTTCGGTATTCAGAAAACATTGCTTGAAAAGAAAGCAACTTTGAAATTGAATGTACAGGATATTTTCTTTACCAACAAAGCTACTGCTACGACCCAATATGGTTCGGTTGATATTATTTCGAGCAATACATGGGATAGCCGTCAAGTACGTTTGACATTCAGCTATCGTTTTGGAAACTCAAAAGTATCGGCAGCACGTAACCGCTCAACAGGCTTAGATGAAGAAAAAAGTCGTGTGAAGAATGGTGGAAACTAGTCAAGTGCGGAGTTGGGAATGAGAAGTGTAAAGTGAAATTAAGTTAGTGGGCAAAATAAAATTTAAGATTGTACTTGAGGCTTTCAGGTATCGGCTTTCGGCGGAGGGCTTTAGGAAAAATGGATGTCTGTGGTCTTTAAATACATTTTAACACTCTTTGCCTTGTGCCTGTTGCCTTGTCCCTATGATATAAGCAA
>NZ_JBMLSD010000500.1:3799-17367 GCF_049240685.1 Flectobacillus sp. | reverse complement strand
AGGCCTTAGGCAAAAGGTCTTTATATTTTTATAAAATGGCTTTTTTCTTTAGCTCGATGCTTATTGCCTAAAAACTTAAATTTAAGTATCTGGATTTAGGCTGTAGGCTTTAAGCTGTAGGCCTTAGGCAAAAGGTCTTTATATTTTTATAAAATGGCTTTTTTCTTTAGCTCAATGCTTATTGCTTATTGCCTATTGCCTATTGCCTATCGCCTATTGCCTAATGCTTATTGCCTATCGCCTGAAAAATTCGTACTAACTTAACTCCAAAATCAGCATTCATAAAGTCGAATTTATCGATTTGTGCCTGTTTACAAAAAAATGGTATCTATGATACAAAAAATCTATCGAGGATGGTGGGTGTTGTTAGGTTTGTCGCTTGTATATATTGGCTCCAATGGATATGGAATTTATACAATTCCATTGTTTTATCCAAGTATTTCAGAAGAGCTTTCTTTGTCCAAAGGCCTCATTACGCAAGCGCCAAGTAACATGTACTTGGTATTAGCCTTGTTTTCTCCCTTTTGTGGTTGGTTACTAGACCGTTTTGCGCCGCGATTAATTCTGGGTATTGCAGCATTTTTGATGGCCTTGTTGTTTGTGTTTTTTCCATACATAGCATCATTTGAGCAATTAAAAATCTATTATGTGTTTTTTGGAATTGCGCTTAGTTTGGGTGGGGTTATTCCAAGTGTATATTTGATTAGTCGATGGTTTGAAAAACGTCGTGGCTTGGCCTTGGGCATATTTTTGAATGCTTCGAGCTTGGGAGCTACATTAATTAGCAAACCCACAGGGCATTTGCTAGAAAGTGAGGGGTGGAGCGTTGCTGCTACTTATGTTGGTTTACCAATTGTTTTATTGATACTTTTGGCACAACTACTCTTGAAGAATCGGCCATCTTCGTCAGAAATAGAAGGTGAATTAGTCCCAAAACTAAGTTCCTCATCGGAGGTTAAGCTCAAAGATGTGCTCCGTCAAAATACATTTTATACGCTTTTGATGGCAACGGCAGTTTTATGGTTTTGTATAAACGCCATCTTGTTTAATAAAGATTTGTTTCTGAGTGATTTGTCGCTAAAACCCTCCGAAACCGCCAGCTTTGCCACCTTATTTTTCTTTTGTAGTATAGTTGGGAAGCTAATTTTTGGTTATATCAGTGATAAAATACAAAAGAAGGCCGCCATGCTTGGGTCTGTTGTGGTGTTGGGTTTAGGAGTCTTTTTTTTAAAACTGTGTCTACAACATTCTAGCTTGCTACCGTTAGCAGCTATTATTTTAGGGATGGGATATTCGGGTGCCTTTACCATGATTCAGCTACTAATTGCCGAGCATTATGCAGGTAAATCTTTCGGTTTAATTTTGGGGGTCTTTACGATGGTTGATACCCTTGCGGGAAGTATCGGGATTCGAGCCGTGGGTCAGCTTAGAGCACAGACTGGTTCTTACAACGATGCTTTTTTATTAATGATTATACTTTGTATCACGGCGATTTTGTTGATTTTAGTAACTACAAAGCGTAAAGTCGAATACTACTAGGTGTAAGGAAAGATTAAATCAATAGTATAGCTGAGGTAAAATTTGATTGTAATTTTTTGATTATGAGTGACTTCAAGTAGTCAATATGGTATTAACGCATAACGTTTTCCTACTTATGCTAAAAACTAGTTACTTCATTTTACCTAAGCTAATCAAAGTTATAGAATATCGAAAACGAGAATTTTGTCAAAAGGGCAGATAGTTTAGCGAAAGCAATTCTTTACATTTGTTAACATAATACATTAAGAAAGTAATTTTATGGAAATACGAAACCCACGAACTGGCAAATTTGATTTTTCTATCCAACCTATAGATGCAAATAGTGTACGTTCTAAAACTATTTCATTAAGGGCATCACAGCCAGGATGGTTGGCCAAAGGAATTGAGCAGCGCGTGAGGGTTCTTCAACAGTGGCATACCCTTATTGAAGACTATTCCACAGATTTGCTGGAATCATTGATTGATGATACAGGTAGAAAAACAGAATCTGAGAAGGAGTTGAATTATGTATTAAGAGCGATTGACAGCTGGTGCGAAATAGCCAAAAAGATACTAAGAGAGCCCGAAAATATGGCTACGTCTATTCCTGTATTAAAACTCCAAAATCATTATGAGCCTTTTCCGTTGGTTGGGGTAGTGAGTGGGTGGTGCTTCCCTTTTGCGCATCTTATGAAAGAAATTATTCCTGCTTTACTTGCTGGAAGTTCCGTCATTGCAAAACCCAGCTGTGTGACACCGCGTTTTGTACGAACCCTCAACCATACCATTCACCGAACTAGAGGACTTCGAGAAGTACTGTCGCTAGTAGAAGGAACCGACGAAATTCTTGAGCCACTTTGTTCTAATGTAGACTTTGTTTGTTATAATGGAACGGCCACAGAGGCAAGACAAGTTTCAGATATTGCCCATAAGTTATTCAAACCTTCATCTATTCAGCATGGGTTAAAAAATACCGTTATTGTTACCGAAACTGCCGATTTGGAGAATGCCTCCTCTGCGATTTTGTTGGGTGGTTTTTGGAATGCAGGTCAATCTTCCTCGTCTATCGAGCGAGTGTATGTGCATCGTAATGTATATCATTTGTTTTTATCGCGCCTTGTTGGTAAAGCAAATTTGATTCGATTGGCCTATCCGACTACCGATTCTGGTCAGATTGGCCCAATTATCGCCGAACCCCAAATTAATATCATCAATGGTCAGCTTTGGGAGGCACTCGAAAATGGTGCTAAACTACTAACAGGCATAGGGCAATGCGAGAAATGGGAGGGAGGATACTACTGTCGTCCAACTATTATCACCAATGTTAAACCTAGTATGAAAATCTTGAATGAGGAAACACTGGCACCAATCTTGCCTGTAATGGCCTATCAGGATACAGAAGAAATTTGTGAATGGGTAAACGGAATCACTCAAGCGCATTCAGGTGCTATTTTCTCAAAAACAGCCACTGAGGCAATTGCATTAGGTGATAAACTTTCGATACCCTATCTATCCATCAACGATATAGCCTTAGAGGAGGTTTTACAGGTAGGGCAACATCCTCAAACAAATCCTGAGACCTTAGAATTTGAAGGGACTTTTTCGAACTACAAAAAGTTTTTTAGAAAAAAAACATTTATTATCAATACTCAAAAACCTTTTGGCATAGGTTGGATAAAATCTTAGGTATGGCTATGGTATCTGATTAAGTTCGGATACCATTTTTTATTTATTCAAAATCAATGATTTAATGAAATTCTAAGGAATTATTCATGAGATGTTGAAGCTTTAAAGCTTGTTTTGCAACATAGATATGACAGTTACTCATCAAATCAAAATTCTATGCAAATCAAACTTACCACAAAAATGAAAGAACCATCTCCTAAAAGAACACCTTTTGGGGTAATATTACTGAGCTCATTTTTGGTATTATCGATCTTGGCCAATATCTTCCTTAGCATATCGGAATATTCTTGCTCGAAGCGTTTGTCAGAATATAAAAATTTAAACGATTCGATACGTATTCAGCACGATTTACTTTTACAACAGCTTCACTCGTACTCTCAATCCGCTGAAAATCAGTCTGCTCATTAAAACCTACATTTAATCCCCAAAAAACATACGTAATGACCACTTTGATGATTATTATTTTTGTGGTGGGCTATCTTGCCATCACCTTAGAACACACAATTCACATTAACAAAACAGCCACCGCCTTGCTCACAGGTGTATTGTGCTGGGCAGTGTATGCCCTTTATTCGTCGGAAACACATCTTGTTGGAGAGCAATTGTCTCATCATCTGGGAGATATCGCCGAAATTGTGTTTTTCTTACTCGGCGCAATGACCATTGTCGAATTAGTGGACGCACATGATGGCTTCGCCATTATTACTCAAAAAATTAAAACCGAGAATATCAAGCATTTGATGTGGTTGGTGGCTTTGCTGACCTTTTTTATGTCGGCCGTACTCGACAACCTTACAACTGCCATTGTGATGGTTTCGCTTTTAAGAAAAATATTAGTCTCAAGTGAAACCCGCAAAATAATGGTAGGTTTGGTAGTAATTGCAGCCAACGCTGGAGGCGCCTGGTCTCCATTAGGCGATGTTACCACAACAATGCTTTGGATTGGCAAACAGGTAAGTGCTATGGGAGTAATTACTCAACTTATTATTCCGAGTATTGTATCCTTGGTTGTGCCTTTAATTTATTTACATTTTACCATAAAGCCCAAAGGAAACCTCTTTTCAACGCGAGTTGACAATGCTTTGTCTCTTCCGACTGCCGAAAGAAATCTGATGTTTGCCGTGGGGCTTGGAGCATTAATATTTGTTCCTATCTTCAAAACAGTTACGCATTTGCCTCCTTACATGGGAATGCTTTTGGGACTGGGATTTGTGTGGTTTGTGTCTGAATTAATACACAAAAATAAAGATGATGAAACCAAATCGAAGTATTCGGCAGTCCATGCTTTAAGAAAAATAGATACTCCAAGTATCCTTTTCTTTCTTGGAATTTTGGTAGCCATAGCAGCATTAGAAAGTACCGAGCAGTTACATCACTTTGCCGAATGGATGAACCAAACCCTCGGTAATCAGGATTTGATAGTTTTTGTGATAGGGATAGCGTCGTCTATTATTGACAATGTTCCTTTAGTAGCTGCCTCGATGGGGATGTATGATTTAAAAACGTTTCCAACAGATTCCAAATTATGGGAGTTTATGGCCTATTGTGCCGGAACAGGCGGAAGTATGCTAATTATTGGATCAGCAGCAGGTGTGGCAGTAATGGGGATGGAAAAAATAGATTTTATGTGGTATTTCAAGAAAATTACATTTGTGGCTTTTTTGGGTTATGTGGCTGGTGCTTTGGTCTATTTAGGGCTATATTCATTCACTCATTAAGCATAAAATCAGGGATTTTTGCTAAAATTGTGCAAATAGTATATTAATTATTGCTAATAGTAGCACTTTTAACACGAATATTTTTTAAATTTTGGTGTTTTTTCGGATTCAATACCAAAAAATTAGCAAATGAAGGTATTCACAATACATTGTTGTAAATTTGTAAAACCTTATTTTACTGATTTGGTTTGCTAAGGTCAGGGATTCGAATTCAACGCTTTCCCTTTTTTCAACTATAATCCAGTATTAAACGCATAACTCTAAGTGAATATGAATAATTCTATAAAATATCTTTCCATCGGCGCTGCAGCTCTTTTCTTAACCTCATGTACAGAGTCAAAGCAATTAGTTGCTTTGCAACAACAAGTAGCACAGTTAGAAAATACCTTGAAAAAAGAAAGAGAAGAGAATGTTGAACTTAGTAGTTTCCGTTTCAGTCTCGAAAGCCAGTTCAAAAAGAAAACAGAAGATTACGTAAAGTGCCAAGAAGATGGTAAAGAAACCATGGAAAGCTTGTCGGAACGCTACAATCGTTTGTTGACTGACTATAACCAACTTTCGGCTAGTTATGAGGTTTTGGACAAGTCAAACAGAGAACAAGTTGAGGCTACCAAGGCTCGTATTTCGGAATTAGAGTCTCAGTACAAATCTGCAGCCAGCAAAAAAATAGTGACTAAATCTAAAAGAAAAAGAAGAAGATAGGTTTTCTTTACGTTTATAGATGATTTAACGCCCTCCTGTATAGCCTACAGGAGGGCTTTTTTTTCTTAAAATCTTCTAATTTTTTTTTAATATGACTTTAATCATTCCAGATTGTATTTTTTGTAATTTCAATTCGTTACTAGTTTGTAATTAATATTTGAATTAAATCCCTGTAAGAGTTATGGAACGTATGAGAATCGAAAAAATCTTAGTGCCTATTGATTTCAGCCTAACCTCAGAAAATGCTTTGAAAGCAGCAATTCAAGTCGCAGAAAAACATCAGGCAAAACTGTACTTGCTACATATTATTGAACCAGGCATCATGATGTTT
Organism: Flectobacillus sp.; assembly: GCF_049240685.1. Taxonomy (NCBI): domain Bacteria; kingdom Pseudomonadati; phylum Bacteroidota; class Cytophagia; order Cytophagales; family Flectobacillaceae; genus Flectobacillus; species Flectobacillus sp. The sequence goes on along the minus strand of NZ_JBMLSD010000500.1, from coordinate 11,412 downwards.
GCCCAAGATGGTAGTTTGATTGTTGATTTTACCTCTGAAAGCATAGATAAAGAACATGAGAAACGTTTAGAAAAACTCTATGACCGCTTCAAGGGTAAAGGTTATTGGGAGGTAGAAAGTATTGTGAAACACGGTGAAGTAACTCCAATGATTGTAAAAACCGCTGAAGAAATAGAGGCAGATTTGTTGGTTATGGGAAGTCATGGCACAGAAACTAGCTTAGATGACCTTTTGGGGACAAATGCCTACAGCGTGGTGAAACGTGCAAAATGTCCTGTTTTGACTATTCCAACTCACTATCATTGGGAAGGTATTCATAAAGTATTATTCCCGATTCGTTCGGTATTGGGTGCATTGGATAAATATCCTATTACCGAGGCACTTTTATCACCATCTGATAATCCTGAATGGTTAATCGTTGGATTGAGTGATCAAGAAAGTCAAGATGATAAGGCAAAAGTTGAAGAGTTTGTAGGGCAATTTACCCAATTCTTGGAAAGTCAAAACAAACAATTTACGCTGTCTAACTATTCAGGGGCTAATTTGGCAGCAAGAGTACTCGAAATGTCAAATGCTGAAAACGCAGATTTGATTGTGATGACTACCTCTACGACGACGTCTTTTGCCAAATATTTTGCGGGAAGTTACTCTCAACAAGTGGTGAATCATTCAAGAATACCTGTGCTGTCGGTAAGCCCTGAAATTTCGATTAAAATCAAAGAAAGCGATGCTACTCCAGAAGAGATTTTGGAAAACCTTGGATACGGGTATCCATTTTCGGGTACAGTGCTCTAGGAGTTGAACCTAAGTTGATTATTGGTGATTTTTATTAAAAAAAAACTCAAACAGGCCTTGGCAACCAATTCCCTGTTTGAGGTTTTTCTATTTTACAAGCCTCGAAATCATGATGCCTGTTTGTGAACTATGCTTCGCTAGGTATTCAGCAAGTGGTTCTGGCGAAATAATAACCTCTTTTAAATCTTGTGAGGCATGTAATAAATGTACTCGCCCATTGACTACAATCGCCAAGCCTTGATGCGAAATATCCAAACCATTTTTTGAGGTTGTAATGGCAATAATATCGCCATTTTGAATACACGACTCTTTCTTGGCCACCTCAGCCTTTGGGATATAGAAGAAACTTTTGCGCATTAATTCAATCTCTGCCATTTTTACCGCCTCAAGGGCTCGATAATCTTCGAGTTGAGGATAGAGCGGCAAATGAGAGGTCATAAACGACACAGTTTTCTTATAGGGTTTTCCAGCACAGGCTTGTGTTTGGTCTTTAATAAGTCCTTTTCTTTCGTTTTCTTTCAACCAATCGGTAAAATAATGAAGCCTAGAGCCATAACCATTTACATGACCAAAACGATAGCGTAGGGTTTCGAGATTTCGTTTGAACTCCTCATAAGAACCATTTTTGCATAGCGAAATAGCCAATACCGACTCAACCAAGGTTGAACAGTCAAATTCTCGAAGATTGACTATTACACTTTCTTTTTTGCTTTCTAAAGTGTGAGCTACATAGGGTTTGCCCAAAAATGTCTGAGCAATTTCAATTACTCTTTGACCTTTTTCTGAGCTGTATTTTTTTTGAATAGTCGCTTCAAAAATACTTTTATCAGATTCTTGAGCCATTGCAGCCCAACTAGTCCCACAAAATAAAAGGTTTAAGGCAATTACCTTAAACCTTTTTAACGAATATGCTTTTTTAAATAATGACACGGTAGTAGTAATAAAATGTTTACGCTTTATTTCTTTAACGCAAGATTAAAACTTCTTATTGGAAACTTATCCCGATTAATTATGCTTTTGTCGATTTAAAAATAGAGAGACATATACCTAAAAATCTATCTACTAACAGCTTAAGCCATGATTTGCAAAGCTTATTTGATTACTAGACAAAATTGAATTAACTAATTCAAGGCTGAGTTTTAGACTCATTTTTTTAAATAGTCTAAACACCAAAATCTCAATTTTCATTTTGTCCAGCAATCAGAGAGCTTATAAATTATACCAACTTTTATGATTTTTTTTCCTTCACAAACATGACAGAGATTGCTCCCAAAATCATGAATACGCCCGCTAATAGTAAAGCATAAACAGAATTGGAGCCATAAACATGCTTCACAATCATACCACCAAAAATACCATTGACGATTTGTGGGAAGGTGATAAAAAAGTTGAAAATGCCCATGTACACACCCATCTTGTGGATAGGAATGCTATTAGCTAAAATTGCATACGGCATTGCCAAAATACTGGCCCATGCAAAACCGATTCCAGCCATGCTAAAAATTAAATAGTCTGGGTCGGTGATGAAGAATATCGAAATTAGCCCTAATCCCCCACAAATTAGCGAAAACGCATGAGTAGTTTTTTTGCCAAATAGTGTAGCAATTTTGGGTAAAGCTATAGCGTAAAGCGCCGAAATACCGTTGTAAATCCCAAATAAAGAACTCACCCAGTCACCAGCATCGTTATAGGCCTTTGAGCTATGATCTTCTAAAGGCAAACCATATACCTGATGTGCAATAGCTGGAGTAGCGTAAACCCACATAGAAAATAAGGCAATCCACGAGAAAAACTGCACCAAGCCCAATTGCTTCATTGTTGTAGGCATTTGAGCAAAGTCTTTGAAAATATCTTTTAAACTAGCTTGGTCGTGTGATTCATCTTCAAAACCAAACGATTTTCTCTCAGCAGGAGAGTATTCTTTTGTGGTAAAAACTGTCCAAAGAATGGCTGTTAAAATCACAATAGAACCTATATAAAATGAGTAAAGAACGTTGTCTTGTACGTTTCCGTTGATAGACTCGTTCGATATGTTGAATACTTTATTAAGAATAGTAGGAAGAAAACCGCCTGCAACTGCTCCAATGCCAATTAAGGTAGTCTGTACCGAAAAACCTGTGGTATTTTGTTCTTCAGGCAAGTTGTCGGCTACCAAAGCTCTAAAAGGTTCCATCGCAACATTAAAAGAGGCATCCATAAACATCAAAAAACCTGCTCCTAATACTACTGCAGGAAGGATACCTGCCAAAAATGAAGCATTGGGCATAAAAGCCAATGCAACTGCTGCTAAAATGGCTCCTGTTAAAAAGTATGGTTTCCTACGACCAAATCGTCCCCAGGTGGTATCTGAATAATGCCCGATAATTGGCTGAACAATCATGCCTGTGAGTGGTGCGGCCAACCAAAACCAAGAAAGGTGTTCGACGTCGGCGCCATACGTTTGAAGAATTCGAGAGGCATTGCCATTTTGAAGGGCAAAGCCAAATTGGATACCCAAGAAACCAACGCTCATATTGATAATTTGCGCCAGACTCAAGGAAGGTTTATTAATTTTTTTCATGTTTATGGTTAATGGATTATTGGGTGAAAGTGTAAAGTTTTATTCAAATACAAAACTCTACACTTTCAAATGTACTATTTTTTAGAAGAAATCTCATAAATTACCGCCGAGTTTGGCGCAACTTTAATAGAGATAGTATCCTTTGCATTGATTTTTTGAGAGCCTTTTGCTTCGTAAGCACCTTTCAAGGTATAAGTACCGTTAGGGTCAAGTCCCATTACCGACCAAGCACCATCTGGAATGTGAAGGTTGATGTTTTTTTCTTGAAAATGGTCAAAATTACAGACTATTACCAATTTTTGATTTTCGCTGTAACGTAAATAGGAATATACCTTACGACGGTCATATTCATGATTTTGAATGTATTGTAGGTCGAAGAATGCGCCTTTTTGTACTGCTTCAGAACCATTGACAAACTTCAACAAACCTTTATAAAATGCCTGTAAATTCTTTTGTTCCTCTGTCAAGCCTGCGCCATCAAATTTACCTCCATTCATCCATGCCTGATGAGAAGGAACTCCCCAGAAATCAAACATGGTAGTACGGTCATCAGCTTGGTTAAAGCCTTCTTTCCCATCTGCTTTTTCCCCTAATTCTTGACCGAAGTATATCATCATTGGTCCTGTGTGCAGTGTAGCGGTAACTACCATTGCAGGCACTGCCGCAAACGGATTTCCTTTGGCAAAAGCAGGTGTATTGATACGTTGCTCGTCGTGATTTTCTAAGAAACGTAACATGTGTTCCGAAATATCCCCCGATTCATGTTGCCATACGCGTGTTATATCTTCGACCGTTGCTTCGTGTTTATTTTCAACCAATCTTCTTAGTCCATCATACAAGCCAACTTTGTCATACAAATAGTCGAATCCTCCTACCTTGATATAGTTGTGGTATTCGCGAGGGTTGTAGATTTCTGCGATAAAAACCATTTCTGGATACTCTTTTTTAATTGCAGAAGTGGCATATTGCCAAAATTCCACGGGTACCATTTCGGCCATATCACATCTAAAACCATCGACACCTTTGGCAGACCAATATTTTAAAATTTCTACCATCTTAATCCAAGTAGAAGGAACTGGGTCAAAATGGCGACTTCGTCCATTGAGAATATCTACCCCATAATTTAATTTTACAGTCTCAAACCAGTCATCGATGGTAGGTTTTGCTGAGAATACGTCGTTACCCGAAGCTTTGGCTGGTGACTCGATGTATGGCCCTTCAGGTTTGACAGGAGGATTTACTCCATCAGGAATTTGAAACTGCGTGTGTGGGAGATAATAAAAATTATTTTGTGGGTCAAAACCTTTATTTATGTCATCATCTTGACCAAAATCACGTACACCCGCAGGCTTCATATCCGAATGATATACACGTGCTACGTGGTTTGGTACAAAGTCAATTACTACCTTCAAACCATTTTTATGAACTCGGGCTACCATTGCCTCAAATTCTTCCATTCTTTTACTTGGTTCTGTCGCAAAAAATGGATTTACATCATAATAATCTTTGATGGCAAAAGGCGAACCACAACGGCCTTTTACCACATCAGGATGGTCTTTTGGAATACCTAACGCCGTTAAATCTTCCATCGTTGCATGTTCAATAAGACCAGTCATGTACAGATGTGAATAGCCAAATTTTTTCAATTCTTTCAACGCCTTATCGTTGATGTCTTTGAATTTTGTTACTCCGTTTTCGGTAGCAGAACCATTCATTTTATTGGTTGAATTGGTATTGCCCCAAAGGTGGAACATCATTTGTAGAATGACTAACTTGTCGTTTTTCTGGGTCATAATCTTCGTTTTCTCGCTTGATTTAGTTTTTGTCAGGGATTTATCTTTATTCTTTAATTTACTAGAATTATTGTTGTTGACCAAAACTTGAGTTTTAGTTGATTTTTTAGTTTGCGAGAAGGATGCCAAATTCAGGAAAAGGCCTCCCAATATTGTTATGAAAATGAAGTGTTTTTTATGCATTTTTAAAATAATATTTGGCTATTAGCACAGTTTAGCACAGATTCAATTCTTTTTAATGCTTTATAGCTTTGTGAAAATTTTGCTCGAATTTAAGATTTTATTATTAGGATTTTCTTCATTTTATTTGAAAAATTGCAAACTTTTAAAGTTGTCATGAAGCTACATGCTTCGTTTTTTTTGTACTTTGTATATGTATTATTGGATTGGCTATTTTGCCTTATTACTCATATCCAATAGCTTAATGACTTATTTTTCCATTAACCATCTCTTTATAAACATGAAAAAAACAATTTTATCCTTGATGCTTTTGGGAGGTACTTTTTTGGGTATTGCTCAAACACCAAGTATCCAACGTGTAAACCCTACCAACTGGTGGGTGGGTATGAAAAACCCATCTTTACAATTATTGGTATATGGTAAAAACTTAAAAGGTGCTGATGTCAAAATCAATTATCCTGGCGTTACGCTTCAAAAAGTTAATACGGTAGAGAATCCCAATTATTTATTTCTTGATTTGACTATTGCCCCCGAAACCAAAGCAGGAACTTTGAATGTAGAAATGACTAAAACCATTCAGGTGCAGAAGGGGAAGAAAAAAATAGTGGATCAAATCGTAAAATTGACCCAACCTTTTGAGTTGCGTGTACGTGACAAAAAACCACAGACCGTAAATTCTAAGGATTTTATCTATTTGATTTTGCCAGATAGATTTTCGAACGGCGACCCAAGTAATGACAAGTTTGACGATATGGCTGACAAAATTTCAGACCGTAAAAATCCCTTTGCACGCCACGGTGGAGATTTGAAAGGGATAACGCAACATCTTGATTATTTCAAAGAATTGGGAGCCACGGCGCTTTGGTTGAACCCAGTAATCGAAAATGATCAACCTCAGACAAACGAAGGTGGTGCCATGCGTTCGGCGTATCATGGTTATGGGTTTACCGACCAATATAATGTTGACCGTCGTTTGGGAGGCAATGCAGCCTATTTGGAAATGGTTACAGAAGCTCACAAAAAAGGCTTGAAGGTAATTCAAGATGCCGTTTATAACCACGTGGGTATCAACCACTGGATTCTGAAGGATATGCCCTCAAAAGATTGGTTGAATCAATGGGATAATTATACCAATACTTCTTATCGTGATGAGCCAGTTGTAGATGTATTGCATGGCAATAAAGCTGATTTTAAAATTCAGCAGAACGGCTGGTTTGTTCCTTTTTTGCCTGACTTAAATCAAAATAATCCATTTGTCGCCAATTATTTGATTCAGCACGCTCTTTGGACTGTGGAGTATTTTGGAATTGACGGTTGGCGTGTAGATACGTATCAGTACAATGATTTACCGTTTATGAATCGCTGTAATGCAGCTCTCTTTGCAGAGTATCCAGATATGTTTATTACGGGTGAAAATGCGGTGCAGAATATCTACAGTCAGGCGTATCATGTAAAAAATAATATCAATTTGCCTTTCAAAAGTAATTTGCCATCACCCAATGATTTTGTTTTGCAAACAGCTATCAATGATGCTTTGAATCAAAATTTTGATTGGGGAAAAGGTTTCAATCGTATTTATCAGGTATTGTCGATGGACGCCCTTTATCAAAACCCTGATTTGAATATGACTTTTGTAGATAATCATGACCAAGACCGCTATTTCTCAGTAATTGGTGAAGATTTAAACAAATACAAATTAGGTTTAGGCTTTTTGTTGACTACCAGAGGTACGCCTCATTTGTATTATGGAACAGAAGTATTGATGAAAAACTTCAAAAATCCATCAGATGCAGAAGTTCGTCAAGATTTCCCAGGCGGTTGGGCTGAGGATACAGTGAATAAATTTACCGCGAATGGACGCACAGAGAAAGAAAATGAGGCCTTTAATTTTGTGAAAACATTAGCTAACTTCCGTAAAAACTCATCTGCATTGACTACTGGAAAATTGATGCAGTTTTTACCACAAGATGGTATGTATGTATATTTCAGATACGATGCACAACAAACGGTTATGGTAATTATGAGTCAAAATAAGGATGACAAGGAGTTATCTACCGACCGTTTTGCGGAGATTTTAGGTGGTTTTTCAACTGGTAAAGAGGTTGTCTCTGGTAATATGATTTCTACTTTGCAGAAAATCAAGGTTCCGGCGATGTCAATTCAAGTGATTGAGTTGAAATAATGAAGACAATGAAAGAATGAAGACAATGAAAGAATTAAAGAATGAAGGGAATGAAAGAATGAAATTTAGTATTCCTAATCAGGACTGTATGAGGATTATGTTT
>NZ_JBMLSD010000500.1:0-3699 GCF_049240685.1 Flectobacillus sp. | reverse complement strand
GAATGAAAGAATGAAATTTAGTATTCCTAATCAGGACTGTATGAGGATTATGTTTTGTTTTTAGAATAAAATTGCCACTGTGGCAAAAATGCCCACGAAATGAATATTTCTGAACAACATAAAATCCTTCGTACAGCACTAATTCGTCATTCGCAGTCAAACATCAGACCTCTGAAATATTCTCAGTACCTCTTTGTCTTTCTAAACAATACTCCTCGTAACTTTGTAGTAATAAATTTTAGAGAAGGTTGGGAATGCTAAAATTCCCAACCTCTCTTTTTTCCATTAACCAAATTTTCAAACAATGACAACAGTAAAAGCGTGCCTTTTTGACCTCGATGGCGTAATCGTGGATACAGCAGTTTACCATTTTCAAGCATGGAGACGCTTAGCTAACGAATTGGGTTTTGATTTTACAGAACACCAAAATGAGCAGTTGAAAGGTATCAGTCGAATGGAATCCCTTGAACTTATCTTGAATTGGGGTGGGGTAACACTGACCGCTGAGGAGAAGGAAGCATGGGCGACCAAGAAAAACCAATGGTATTTGGACTTGGTGATGCAAATGACACCAAATGAAGTTCTGCCCGGTGTTCCTGAGTTTTTAACCTCTCTTCGTGCCAACGGAATCAAAATTGCCTTGGGTTCGGCAAGCAAAAATTCAAAGTTGATTTTAGAAAGAATTGAAATGCTAGATTATTTCGATGCAATCATCGATGGCAACAATATCACCAAAGGCAAACCAGACCCACAAGTATTTTTGATGGGAGCGGAGGCAACAGGAGCGCAATCGTCTGAATGTGTGGTGTTTGAGGATGCTGTTGCGGGTGTTCAAGCGGCCAAAGCTGGTGGTATGAAAGCTGTAGGTATCGGTTCGGCAGATATTTTGACAGAAGCAGATATTGTAATTGCTACTTTCGAAGATTTTTCGGTAGAGAAGTTAGCGCAGATTTAAGTATAAAGTCTCTTAATTAATGAGATGTTTTTTTACTTAAAAGATGGTATGAGGGTAGTCATTTTGGCTACCCTATTTCATTATCAGGACTTTAGAATAATTTTGCGGAGAGCGGCTTGTTTTTATTCATTTTTAAATACAAAAAAAACACCCTAGCACAGCAAGGACTATTTTCTGGAATTGAACTAATTTAGCGGTCTAATAAAATAATCAATTTAAGTAATTGTATTTTTCCAAGAACTTGCGTATAAAAGATAGGTGGAAGTATTGAAGTATTGGAAATAGTTAGATACATTGCCATTAACCATCCATTATAATACAATGAAAAACTACTTAAAACATGACGAATGGTGCATAATTGAAGAGGGATTTCACCGTGAATACAACGAAATCACCGAATCGGTTTGCTCACTAGGAAATGGACGTATGGGCCAGCGCGGTAATTTTGAAGAAACCTTTACTGGGAAGACCCTTCAAGGAAATTATGTTGCGGGTGTATACTATCCTGACAAAACCCGTGTGGGTTGGTGGAAGAATGGTTATCCTGAGTATTTCGCAAAAGTATTGAACGCTGCCAACTGGATTGGTATCAAAGTCGAAATCGATGGAGAAGAGTTAGATTTGAATCGTTGCGAGGTAGCAGACTTCCGCCGTGTGCTCAACATGAGAGAGGGGTATTTGGAGCGCTCGTTTATCGCAACTTTGGCAAGTGGAAAACAAATCAAAGTATATACAAAAAGATTTAACTCTATTGTGGATGACGAATCGGGCGCTATCAGCTACTCGATTACGCCATTGAATTTTGACGGTAAACTTACTCTTACGCCATTTATCGATGGTGATATCAAGAATAAGGATGCCAACTACGACGAAAAGTTCTGGGACGAAATCCATCGCGAAACTGCTTTTGCAGAAGGCTATATCGAACTTCGCACTAAAAAGACTGGCTTCCACGTGGTAACTGGTCAAAAGTTTGAAATTCTTCAAGATGGAAAATCTGTCGATTTTCAAAGCTTTCCAATTAAGGCAGAGAAGTATGTTGCAAGCCAAGTAAGCTTAGACGTTATTTCAGGGCAAGAGACTACTTTGGTGAAATATGCTTGTAATCTTTCTTCTGAAAACTATGCAATCGAAGAACTTTTGCCAGAGGCTAAAGCTTATTTAGCAAAAATCTCGGCCAAAGGCTACGCCAAAATGTTGGCTGAACAAGCTGAAAAATGGATTTCGAAATGGCACATGAACGATATCGTAATCGAAGGCGATGTGGCCGCTCAACAAGGAATTCGTTTCAATATTTTCCAATTGAACCAAACTTACTCAGGTGAGGATGCTCGTTTGAATATCGGTCCTAAAGGATTTACTGGGGAAAAATATGGTGGTTCAACTTACTGGGACACTGAAGCATATTGTATTCCATTCTACATGGCTACTGCCGATGCTCAAGTAGCTCGTAACTTGCTAGTGTATCGTTGGAAACAATTGGGTCGTGCTATTGAAAATGCTGGTAAACTAGGATTTAAGGATGGCGCTGCATTGTACCCGATGGTTACGATGAACGGAGAAGAGTGCCACAACGAATGGGAAATTACTTTTGAAGAAATTCACCGTAACGGAGCAATTGCCTATGCCATTTACGATTACATAAACTATACCGATGACAAAGCCTATTTGGCAGAATATGGCTTTGAAGTATTATTAGGTATCGCTCGTTTTTGGGCGCAACGTGTCAACTGGTCTATTGCCAAAAAGCAATACGTGATGTTGGGCGTTACAGGACCAAATGAATACGAAAACAACGTAAACAACAACTGGTACACAAGTTATATTGCCGTTTGGTGTTTGAAATATGCCAAAGAAGCAGCCGAATACATCAAGTCAACCGATAGCGCTCGTTATGCCGAACTCGTAGCTTTGTTGAACCTAAATGAGGAGGCTGAGTTTGGAAAGTTTCAGCATATCATCGACAATATGTACTTGCCAGAAGACAAAGAGTTGGGTATCTATTTACAACAAGATGGATTCTTGGATAAAGAATTGATTCAAGTAAAAGACCTCCCTGCTTCAGAGCGTCCTATCAACCAAAAATGGTCTTGGGACAGAATCCTCCGTTCTTGTTTCATCAAACAAGCCGACGTATTGCAAGGAATCTATTTCTTTGAAGATGATTTCGACATTGATACGATTCGTCGTAACTATGATTTCTATGAGCCAATGACTGTACATGAGTCTTCTTTGAGTCCATGTGTACACTCAATTATTGCCGCAAAATTGGGCGACAAACCTCGTAGTTATGAATTCTATCAGCGTTCGGCTCGTCTGGATTTGGATGATTATAACAATGATACGGAAGACGGCTTGCACATTACCTCAATGGCTGGAACATGGATGTCTGTTATAAAAGGATTTGGTGGAATGCGTGTAAAAAATGGACAAGTATTCTTGAATCCATTTGTTCCAGAAAATTGGAAATCATTTGCTTTCAAAATTAGATTTAGAAATAATATCCTAAATATTATTACAACATCCGACAATGTAACTATCGAAAACCTTGAAGGCGGAGATATTACCATTAACGTGGGGGCTGAAGCCTATGAGGTAAAAGCCGCTACATCGGTGGTGGTTGCCCTAGGCGCTACCGAATTGGCGTAGTTATCTAATTTTAATTTGGTTTGAGACGCAATGAGTGCGTCTCAAACCAAGTAAATCTAGCATGATAGCCTCAAAAAAGGGGTCGGAAAATATTT
>NZ_JBMLSD010000499.1:0-6493 GCF_049240685.1 Flectobacillus sp. | reverse complement strand
GCTAAGATTTATTAGCTTGATTTTATAAAACCCTAGCACAAATGCCTTATGTCTTCGTAACTTTAAATTCTTATTTGAAGTAACCATGTCAAAAATAATCAATAAAAAAAGATACTGGCTTTTAGGCATATTCTGCTTGTTTATGAGCATTGCTCTGTGGCAATGGAACTGGACAGTCTACTTATATACTCAAGCAAAAGGTGGTCTGAACGTGGCTTTTAATACTCGCCCTCTATCCGAAGTCTTACACGACCCTCAGGTTCCCGACTCCCTCAAGGCAAGAATTCGCCTAATTGGCGAAATCAAACGTTATGCTATCGACTCGCTTGGGCTTAAAGATAACCCCGACGTGTATCAAACACTATTCGACCAGCAGGGCAAACCACTCGTATATCTGGTCACAGCAGCCGAACCTTATAAAATGGAAGCTGTAGAATTTCATTTCCCAATTATTGGTAATTTTGCCTATAAAGGTTTTTTTGATTCGACGATGGCTGTTCAAGAACTAAATCACTGGAAACAAAAAGGTTATGATACCGATTTGGGGCAAGGCATTGCCTACTCGACCTTGGGATGGCTCCCCGAACCTATCTTATCGAGTATGTTGTTTTATTCTGAAGGCAAACTCGCAAGCCTTATTATTCATGAAATGACTCATGGAACTATTTTTGTCAAAAATGAACATGAAACTAGCGAAAACCTAGCCAATTTTATTGGAGAATATGGTGCTAAAAGATACCTAAAAGCTAAATACGGCATCGAGTCTGAGGAATATCAAAAATTTGGTCGTGGGAAAGAGTGGCGCAAAGTTTTAATGACTCACCTCAACCAATCAACCCTCACGCTAGATAGTTTATACAAAACATTCAAACCAGAATATACCAAAACATACAAGGATTCTTTAAAATATACGTTTATCAGAAAAATAGTAGCAAAAGAAGATAGTCTGTATGCACAACTCTCGCATAAACCACTGCTTTCCAATAAGTTGAAAAATGAAGAATTGCCTAATAACGCATATTTTGTGAGTTTCAAAACCTATCACTCAAAGCAAAATGAGTTTGAGCAGATTTTTGAAAAACAATTTAAAGGTGACTTTCGTAGGTTTTTGGAGTACTTAGAAAAAAGATTTAAGTAGTCAGTTATCAGGCAAATAGTTTTTATACTGTTTTTTAAAAAGTAAAGATATTTTTTGCTGAAAGCCAATAGTCGAAAGCAGAATAGTTTAAATGAATACTGACCACATAATTATTTAATAAGCTAAAATTATTTGGCTACCAACAACCTCCCAAAATAACATGAAAAGAATTCTTATCGGCGGAACAATCTTGCTATCCCTAACAGCCTTTAGCTTTTTTCAGGAAAACAACAAAATCGTTGATTCCACAAGCTTGGTTAAGGGCGAACATATCGAATATAGAGTACATTATGGCTTTGTAAATGCCGCTGAAGCTGTGGTAGATGTGGACGACAAGTTTCAAATGGCAAATGGCAGACCTTGTTACAAAGTAGTAGTAAACGGCCGTACCACGGGTGTAACAGACTGGGTAACAAGAGTTCGTGACACATGGGCCTCGCATATCGACAGTGAAAAAATTATGCCTCATCAGTTTTATATGAAAAAACAAGAAGGCAGTTATAAAGCCGAAGAAAAAGTGATTTTTGACCATCAACAAAATGTGGCCAAAACTTTTGAGCTAATCGATGATAAAGAAAAGAAATCCTTGAGTATTCCAGATGGCATACAAGATGTAGTGAGTAGTTATTATTATGTTCGGGCTATGGATTTTAATAAAACGAAACCCGGAGAAAGCTACCCACTTTCTTTTTTCTTTGATAATAAAATCTATAACATGAGATTAAAATTTAAAGGAAAAGAAACCATTAAAACTAAATTTGGCAAAATTGAAACCTACAAAATCATTCCGATGCTTCCTAAGAACAATTTTTTTGTAGACGAAGAATCTGTTGTTATTTGGGTTTCGAATGACGCCAACAAAATTCCGATTCGTGTAGAGATTGGATTAAAAATTGGAGCTTTGGCGCTCGACCTTCGCAGCTATAGTGGTCTGAAGCAAGATTTAAAGTTTGCCAACAATTAACGGCAAACCGTCATAAAACAAAGAAGGTGAGAGCAACAGCCTCTCACCTTTCTCGAAATCTACACAACATTATATAATCTTGAACACCATAAAAAATATGGTTACCTTTTCAATACACCTAATCTTCTGACATAAACATGCACAGAAAGTCACTGATTCGTAACATTTTTCTCAAAAAATTACTTTTTCAAGGCTTTTTGATAAACCTCCAAAACTCTTTTTCGAGCCATTTCATGATTTACAATCGGCTGCGTATAGGATAAAGAATTTAATTCTGGTACCCACCTTTTGGTGTATTCTAATTGCTTATCAAATTTTTGCGTTTGAAGAGTCGGATTAAATACTCTAAAATACGGTGCTGCATCGCAACCGCTCCCCGAAGCCCACTGCCAACCACCATTGTTGGCCGCAAAATCAAAGTCTAGTAGTTTTTTTGCAAAATAGGCCTCGCCCCAGCGCCAGTCTATCAGCAAATGTTTTGTCAAAAAACTTGCCACAATCATTCGTACTCGGTTGTGCATAAAGCCTGTTGCATTCAACTCTCGCATTCCTGCATCAACAATAGGATAGCCCGTTTGCCCCTTACACCAAGCCTCATACTCTTGCAGGTTATTACGCCATTCGATTTGGTCATATTCACGACGAAACGATGCGCCTTCTCCGATATGTGGGAAATGATATGCAATATTAAAATAAAAATCGCGCCAAATTAACTCATTGAGCCAAGTTTCTGATAAATTTTGTGCTTTTTGTACTAATTCTCGGATACTTACAGTCCCAAACCGCAAATGAACGGACAATCTTGAAGTTCCCAATATAGCAGGAAAATCTCGCTTTTCAGCATAATTTTTGATAAGAAGGTCTTTTACTTCCCTGACAGGAAAACCCATCCCAACAGCTGAAAACCCCATCGATTCTAGACTTGGGGGACTAGGCAAATTTATTTTTACAAAATTGGAAAAATATTTTTCTGTAGGGTAAGATTTTACATAAAAATCGTTGAGGGTTTCTTTCCACTTACGACTGTAAGGTGTAAAGACCGTGTAAGGTGTTTTGCTCCCCGACAATATTTCATTTTTCTCAAAAATCACATGATCCTTGAAGGTATGGAACTCCACTCCTTCGGATTGGAGATATTCATGTACCATGTTATCGCGCTCGATGGCATATTTTTCAAAATCATGATTAGTATAAACAGCACCGATATCATAAGTCGATAGTAATTCAGGAAATACCGTTTCGGGCGTGCCATACTTTACCAGCAAACTACTCCCCAAAGCTCTAAGCTGCAAATCCAAATCGGTGATTGTCTGATGAATAAATTCCACTCTACGATCCCTTTTGTCGTCGAGTTTATCTAATATATTTCTATCAAAAATAAAGATAGGAAGCACATTCGAGTTGTTGCGTAATGCCTTGTACAAGCCAGCATTATCGTGTAGGCGAAGGTCGCGTCTAAACCAAAAAAGGGTATATTTTGACATAGTAAAATTTGATTATCTCAAATAAACATACCATTTGCTAAAATTGTTTGAAGATTCATCTAGCAAAAATTGGTGAATAGCTCAAAAAAAATGTAATTTTCTTAAGATTTAAGTACTCGGCGTTAGGCTATAAGCTGTAGGCATTAGCAAAAGGTTTTTATAATTTCATGAAAACCTTTATTCTCCTTTAGCTGAGGGCTTAATGGCTTAGGCTTTCCAAATGAGTTTTCGGCAAAAACTTATCTCTCGTTACTAAAGAAGAATTTAACCCTCAATGCCTTGTGCCTGTTGCCTAAAACACATAACTTAAATCTAATTTTGCCCATTTACTTAATTTAAAAACCTTTTGACAATGAAACAAAGCCTTACTCACCCCCCACCTCAGTTTAGCACCTGTTAACTCCTTATAAATAAGCGCATTAAAGATAAGATACTTTTGAATTTTAGGTTTATGGGGTACTTAGGCATTGTGGATAAGAGATTTCTCCTCACGAGACCATAGAAGAACTTTTTTGTACAATCGGAGGTAAAAAGTAGGCCAAAAATGTGGGACGATAGCTGTTAGATTTTTGAAGTTTAATGGATTTTTTTTTCTCATATTTTATAAAAAACCGAGTAATCTCCCCAAAATTTCCGAAGTAGAAGATTTTCAAAACCTTTGATATAAGGCTGATTTAGGGGAATAAATTATCATCAAAAAAGACCTTATTTTAGTATAGTATCGTCCAATAATCTTATAAAAAGAATATTTTATTTTTTTTGACCCACATTTTCGTAAGGAGGGTATCATCTACCTTCACAGCGTTTAAATGGCATTTGTTGTACTTTTTGGAGTAAATAAGGTGGTGTAACTTTTCAAAAAAATGCATTAATATGACAGAAGTTACCCGATTACCAAATAAAATGTATTGACAAGCCCTATACTAAAATTGTATATTTGCAAGAATCGCTTTCAAATAGACGCCATCTTCTCTTTTGGTGTAATATCTGAAATAGAATTTAATTGTCTATTTGACAGAACATAAACAGCAATAAATAGCATAATGAAACTTTCAGAATTTAGATTTGACCTACCACAAAGCTTGATAGCACTTTATCCATCCGAAAACCGTGGAGAATCACGCTTAATGGTTGTAAATCGTAAGACAAAACAAATTGAACACAAGATGTTTTCCGACATCATCAATTACTTTGAAGATGGTGATGTAATGGTAACTAACAATACAAAAGTATTTCCTGCACGCTTGTTTGGTCAAAAAGAAAAAACAGGTGCAAAAATTGAAGTTTTCTTGCTTCGTGAATTAAACCGTGAGCACCGTTTGTGGGATGTGTTGGTAGATCCAGCACGTAAAATCCGTGTGGGCAACAAATTGTATTTTGGCGATAGCGACTTGGTTGCAGAGGTAATCGACAACACCACCTCGCGTGGTCGTACAATTCGCTTCTTGTATGATGGCGACCATGATGCTTTAATGAAAGCAATTCATGAATTAGGCGAAACTCCACTTCCAGATGAAATTCGTTTTAAGCGCAAAGTTGAAGCTAGCGATGAAGACCGTTATCAAACTATTTATGCTGAACACGTAGGAGCCGTGGCTGCCCCAACGGCAGGTTTGCACTTCAACAAAATCATCATGAAGCGTATGGAATTGAAAGGCGTTACTTTCACTCCACTAACGCTACACGTAGGCTTAGGAACTTTCCGTCAGGTAGATGTTGAAGACCTTACCAAACACAAAACTGACTCTGAAAACTTCTTGATTCCCGAAAACACTTGTAACCTTGTGAATGAAGGCATTGATTCGAATAGACGTATTTGCGCCATTGGTACAACGGTATTGAAAGCGCTAGAATCGTCGGTTTCGGCAGATGGTCACTTAAAGCCTATTGAAGGTTGGACAGATAAGTTTATCTTCCCTCCTTACGATTTCCGCATTCCTAATGCTCTTTTGACAAACTTCCACCTGCCTGAGTCTATCCTAATCATGATGACCAGTGCTTTTGGAGGATACGAACTTATTAAAGAAGCATACGAGATTGCAATTAAAGAAAAATACAAATTCTTTAGTTATGGAGATGCCATGTTGATTATTTAAGCTCTGGCATTCTGTAATCATGAATTAGCAATACTTTGAGAAGTCGTAAGAGTTTGTTTTAATACAAATTTCTTACGACTTCTTGTTTATTTATCAACATTATGTCACCAAACAAATACGCCATTATTGTTGCAGGTGGAAGTGGTAGTCGCATGCAAAGCCAACTTCCCAAACAATTCATCGAACTAGAGGGTTTACCAATACTCTTCCATACCCTTTTACGCTTCAAACAAGCAGACCCAAGTATTCAATTGATTTTGGTATTACCAAAAGCACATCAAGCATACTGGCAATCTCTTTGCCAAAAACATGAAGCTGTAGCACAGCAAGTTTCTCATTGGTTGGTGGATGGTGGTCATACTCGTTTTCAGTCGTCTCAAAATGGTCTTGCTCGCATTGAAGGCGATGGATTGGTCAGCATTCATGACGGCGTACGTCCATTTGTAGAGGCAACCGTTATTCAAAACAGTTACCAAACAGCAAAGGAATTGGGCAGTGCGGTAGCAAGCGTTCCTTCCAAAGATTCGGTAAGAGTCAACGGAGTCGCGGTTGACCGTGCAACAGTACGTTTGATTCAGACACCACAGACATTTCAAGTAAGTATTCTGAAAAAAGCTTTTGAAACAGAAGAATTAAGCACCTTCACCGACGACGCTAGCGTAGTAGAAGCAGCAGGCTTTCCGATTCATTTGATTGATGGTTCTTATGAAAACATCAAAATTACGACACCAGAGGATTTGTTGTTTGCAAAAATGCTTTTAGGCAATAGGCAATAGGCAATAGGCAATAGGCAATAGGCAATAGGCAATAG
>NZ_JBMLSD010000498.1:28470-32781 GCF_049240685.1 Flectobacillus sp. | reverse complement strand
TATCGACTCCCCTTTTAAAAAGGTTTTTGTACTTTTGCAGGAATTTTGGGGCAAGTTGTTATGTTTCAGTAATACAAGGGCTTCCTTAGCCTATCATCTGCCCCCATTTGGCAAGTAACAAAACGTGCTTTTTAGCAAACAGTTTATAATGAACTTCAAAGAATATAAAAACCTAGACTACGCTCAGGTAGCAGATGAAATTTTGCAATTCTGGCAAGAACAAAAGGTTTTCGAAAAATCCGTCGAAATCCGTGAAGGGCAACCTACTTTTACTTTCTATGAAGGTCCTCCATCGGCCAATGGTACACCTGGTATTCACCACGTGATGGCACGTGCCATTAAGGATATTTTTTGTCGCTACCAAACCCTCAAAGGCAAGCAGGTAAAACGCAAAGGTGGTTGGGATACGCACGGTCTTCCTGTAGAGCTTCAGGTAGAAAAAGAATTAGGTATTACTAAAGATGATATTGGTAAAAAAATCTCGGTAGAAGAATACAACAAAAAATGCCGTGAGACAGTAATGAAATTTACTGACCTCTGGAATGACCTTACCGAGAAAATGGGCTACTGGGTAGACCTTGATGACCCATATATCACTTATAAAAACGATTATATTGAGTCTATTTGGCACCTGTTGAAGCAGTTGTATGACAAAGGTTTGTTGTACAAAGGCTATACCATTCAGCCTTATTCTCCAGCAGCAGGTACAGGTTTGTCTTCGCACGAATTGAACCAGCCGGGTTGTTACCGTGAAGTAAAAGATACTTCGTTGACAGCGCAGTTTAAGGTAAAACTTACAGGAAAATCAGGATACTTGTTCGATGCTGCCGATAGCGATAATATCTATATCTTGGCATGGACGACTACGCCTTGGACACTTCCTGCTAACTCGGCCTTGACTGTTGGAAAAAACATTGACTACGTTTTAGTCAAAACATATAACCCATATACTTACTTGCCAGTAAACGTCGTATTAGCACGTGATTTGGTAGGTAAATATTTCAACGAAAAAGGAAAAGACGCTGACTTTGAAGCTTACAAAGATGGCGACAAAGTGATTCCTTGGACAGTGATTATGGAGTTGAAAGGTGCGCATTTGGAAGGTATCGAATATGAGCAATTGTTGCCATATATCCAGCCAGATGCTCCTGCTTTCCGTGTTATCTTAGGCGACTTTGTTACGACTGAAGATGGTACAGGTGTGGTTCACACAGCTCCAACTTTTGGTGCTGACGACTTTAGAGTAGCTCAGCAAAATGGCATACCTGCCATTTTGGTAAAAGACGAGAATGGTAAAGAAGCTCCTATCGTAAACCGTCAAGGTCGTTTTGTCGCTGAAATTACTGACTTTGCCAACGAGCCAGTAAAAGAAGCTTACCTTTCGGACGAAGAGAAAGAAATCGAGCGTGAAAAACAAGGTCGTGACAAATACCTTTCTGTAGATGAGCGTATTGCGATTAAGTTGAAAACTGAAAATAAAGCATTCAATGTACAGAAATTTGATCACCCTTATCCTCACTGCTGGCGTACCGACAAACCAGTCTTGTATTATCCACTCGACTCTTGGTTTATCCGTACTACTGCCGTAAAAGATAAGTTGATTGCCTTGAACAATACCATTAACTGGAAACCTGAATCTACAGGTACAGGTCGTTTTGGTAACTGGCTCGAAAACTTGGTTGACTGGAACTTGTCACGTTCTCGCTATTGGGGTACTCCGCTTCCTATCTGGCGTTCGGAAGATGCAGAAGAAGTGTGTATCGGTTCAACGCAAGAGTTAATCAATGCCGTAAAACACGCCTTGAAAGACGATGCTTTGAGTG
Source organism: Flectobacillus sp. (assembly GCF_049240685.1). NCBI lineage: Bacteria > Pseudomonadati > Bacteroidota > Cytophagia > Cytophagales > Flectobacillaceae > Flectobacillus > Flectobacillus sp. Next base: position 30,958 of record NZ_JBMLSD010000498.1, on the reverse strand, counting down.
CAGAACAAAAAGAGAAAAACCAAGCATTCTTAGATGCCGCTGATCAAGATACCCTTGATTTACACCGTCCGTTCGTGGATGAAGTATATTTGGTATCTGCTTCGGGTAAAGTCATGACGCGCGAAACAGACCTTATCGACGTTTGGTTTGACTCAGGTGCGATGCCTTTTGCACAATGGCATTATCCATTTGAGAATAAAGATATTTTCGAAAAATCATACCCTGCTGATTTTATCTCTGAAGGTGTTGACCAAACTCGTGGTTGGTTCTTTACCCTTCATGCTATTTCAGCCATGATTTCGGATTCGGTAGCATTCAAAAACGTCGTTTCGACAGGTTTGGTATTGGATAAAAACGGTAACAAAATGTCAAAACGTTTGGGCAACGCTGTCGACCCATTCGAAACCTTGAAGAAATACGGAGCTGACCCAACTCGTTGGTATATGATTACTAACGCGCAACCTTGGGACAACTTGAAGTTTGACTTGGCAGGCGTAACAGAAGTACGTAATAAGTTCTTCGGTACATTGACTAATACGTACAACTTCTTTGCTTTGTATGCTAATTTGGATGGCTATCAGCCAACAGGCAAATTAGATAAGAGCATTGCCACAGAACTTGACCGTTGGATTTTGTCAAAACTTCAAACGTTAGTAAAAGAAGTTGACGAGTCGTTCAATACGTATGAGCCAACTAAAGCTGGTCGGGCTATCCAAGAGTTTGTGAGTGATCACTTATCTAACTGGTATGTACGTTTGGGAAGAAGACGTTTCTGGAAAGGTGATATGACTGATGATAAAAAATCAGCGTATGAAACCTTGGCATATTGCTTAAAAACAGTTGCTCAGTTGATGTCTCCAATCGCTCCTTTCTATGGTGATTGGTTATTCAAAAACTTGACTAGCAACCAAGCTGGTGCACCAGAATCGGTACACTTAACAGATTTCCCTACAGTTCAGACCGAGTGGATTGATGAAAATCTTGAAACTTCGATGGACTTGGCACAGCGTATTTGTTCGTTGATTCACTCATTACGTAAAACCAATAAAATCAAAGTTCGTCAGCCATTGTCGAAAATCTTGATTCCAGTATTGAGCGAAAAAACGCGTGAGCAAATCCGTAGCGTAGATGATTTGATTAAGTCAGAGGTAAATATCAAGTCGGTCGAATACCTAGATGACGCATCGGGTGTATTGTCGAAAAAAGTAAAACCTAACTTCAAAGCATTAGGTCCTAAGTTTGGTCCACGAATGAAAGAGGTAGCAGCTTTGATTTCGGCTATGAGCAACGATGATATTGCTGTTTTGGAAAAAGAAAATCAATACACGCCAGCAGGTAGCGATATCGTAGTTACACCAGAACTTGTTGAAATTTTGACAGAAGACCTTCCAGGTTATCTTTCTGCCAAAGACAATGAGTTGACCGTGGCATTAGACATTACAATTACTGACGAACTTCGTCAAGAAGGTATTGCTCGTGAGTTTGTCAACCGTGTTCAAAACTACCGTAAGGATTCTGGTTTTGAAGTAACTGACAAGATTAAAATTGAATTGTTGGATACACAAGCTGAAGTTTCGGCAGGGGTATTGGCATTCAAAGAGTATATCTCACAAGAAGTTCAAGCGGTTTCGTTAGAAGTAGTAAATACTTTGAGCGAATCAGTTGAAGTTGAAATGGAAGAATTGGTGCTACAATGGCGAATCGTCGTAGCCTAATTTATTGAGTGAATTGGTGATTGAGTGGTTGAGTGATTTTTAACTCTTAATTACTTTTTCAAATAAAAAAGCGCCGTAGGTAAAACAGCTTAAGTTGTTATATCTACGGCGCTTTCTTTTTTTGCGGGGAAGACCTTCTTAAAAAAGAAAGAGCATTTCTAGTTCAAGACTTAGTCTTGAACTTATTTTTTAATACAGTTTCTAAACTTTTTTATGATCAATCTCGCCTCTCTTTTTTTCTTGTTAAAAAGCTTGCCGAATTAAGCACAAAAACAAAAGTTGTAATACACAAGCCTATAAGCTGCATTTGCGTAAAGTCCTTTGCAAAAAGTAACAGCACACCTATCGACACAATTGTACCTAATAACGAAAAGAAAAGCAGGGCATTTTTCAGTGTAGTATTCATGATAGTTATGATTTGGTTTAAAAGAATTTTCTGATTAGCAATGATAGAAAATATTCTACACCTCTATTTACCTTCTAATTGGGGTATATGGAATAGGTTCTTTGATATAAATGACTACTTCCATGTAACGAAAGTTTCCCGCGTATTTTGGACTAACAGAGGTAACAAGGGCATAAGTAAGATCTATTTCTTGTCCATTGACTAGCATATAGTATTCGTAAAACACAGGTTTGGATATTCCCAACTTTAAAATTTGGGAGTTTTTGTTGTTGTAAACAATAATGGAATCGGTAACGGACAAGTCTTTGATGAGTCTTTCTAACTGTTTTACAGTATTTAAACCATTCGTTCGATCTACAGGTAATGC
>NZ_JBMLSD010000498.1:10712-28370 GCF_049240685.1 Flectobacillus sp. | reverse complement strand
GTCTTTCTAACTGTTTTACAGTATTTAAACCATTCGTTCGATCTACAGGTAATGCAGTTTCTTCTGATTTACAAGAGAAAAAAAAGGAAGTAATCAAAAGTAGTGAGCAGGGCAATAGGTTTTTCATTGTGAATGAGCTGTTGTTTATGTATGTAGAAAAATTATTGATAGCGCATATAATCAATGACTAAATTAAGTGTATTCTTCTAGAAATGCTAATTTTTTTGTTATAATCCACAGAATCAAGAATATAGACAAATAAATTTTTAAAAAAATATCAATCCTAGCAATCCAATATTTCAACTGTCCCGTATATATTTCTGAATTCCAACATTTGTGAGACAATTAAAAAAACGCTAGTATGCCTTCTTAGGCATGGGTTATTTTGTATTGTCTTTATTGTAAGCTGAGCTGTCCTAAGTATATATATAATCCACATTTACAAAAACTCTTTTTTAACATGAAAAAGCTCTTTATTTTATCAGCTTTAGTTTTTGGAACTATTTTAGCATCTGATGCTCAATCACTTACAGGCAATCTTGGTGGAGTATTACATCCTGTTGTGGGTAATCTTACTGCACCTGTAGTGACGTCTACTACCGCAAATCTTACACATCCATCGAATGGAGGACTAACAGCTGTTTCTGGCACAAGTGGTCATGTAAACACGGCAACGAATAACTTAGTACGTTTGAATACAACTGCTGTAGTCAATACCTTATCTCATAATCCTACAGTAGCCAATCTGAATGTTAGCAACACGCAAGTATTGGGAACAAACCTAGCAAATAATACGAATGTTACAACCAATCTACTAAACAACACTAATGGGTCTAAATATCTAACGGTAACAGCTCCAACAGCAGTTACTGGAGGCCTTGCTAATGTGGGGCTTTCACCATCAGCGGCTGTGATTATCAAGAAGTAAATTTCATAAAAGGAGTTGCTTGTAAATATTTTACCCGCCACAACTCCTTAAACTTTAAAAATCAATTGGATAGCTAAAGCCACTGATAGGTATACGTGCTGAGTCGGTGGCTTTTTTATTAGACTATTCACAACCACCTGCATTTTGGTTGACCTATGAAAGCATTTTTCCTCATTGTGACTTTTTTAGCAATAAATCTGATGCCTATCCGAGCGCAAAAGGTTTGGAATCTGCATCAATGTATCCAACATGCTCAAAACAATAATCTTCAAATCAAGCAAACTCGACTGAACCAAGAGTTAGCTTTAGAAAAAACTATTTATACCAAAACCGACCTCTACCCTACCGTTCAGTTTTCGGTTAGTCCGTCCTTGGCTATGGGGCGTTCGCTTGACCCTACTACTTATCAATATGCCACCAATGGCTTTATCAATAATATTATGGGGGTCAATATGAACCAAGTATTGTGGGCGGGTGGTCGTAAAAAAAACTCCCACCAACAAAGTATCGTTGAACAAGAAATAGCGAGTTTACAAGAACAAAAAAATACTGTTACCATAGCCACACAAATCACGCAGGCTTATTTTCAGATATTATTGCAGCAAGTTTATGTCAAAAGTGCTGAACGCCAGCTCGGTATTTCGAGTGAGCAACTAGCCGTTTTTCAAAAAGCCAATACCAGCAACCCCGACACAGCCTATAGCGTTTTGGAATGGCAAGCTCAGGTAGCTAACGATGAATTTACTTTGACGAAATATAAAAATGAGTTGAAAACAGCTCAAATTAATCTTGGTACACTTTTGGCATTACCCGACCCTTTGGGCATCGAAATCGCAGAAATAAACGACGAAACATTTACTGTAGATAGACCTATCGGTCAAAAAAAGGGAGAATATGATTTATTTTACAAAATGGCCTATTGGCATCCTTCTACCAAAATAACACAACTCAATCAGAAACTTGTAGCCCTGCAATTTGATGCGGTAAAGGCCAGTGCCTATCCTACTATCTCGTTAGCGGCAGGAGTTTCACTACCATTTTCAAGCCTTTTTCGTGAAGTTGACCAAGCTTATTTGGTTCGTACCGATACCATTCCTGTGTATTCGCAAGGGCAATTACGTTTGGCACTTTCACCCAACTACGCATATAGTTATAAAACAACCTCCTTGTTTTCTCAGTGGAAACAACTAGCAAGTGCATATATAGGTTTTCAAATCAATTTGCCTATTATAACAGGAGGTCTTCGAAAATACCAACAGCAACAAGCCGCCATTAATATCGAAAATGCACATATCTCGATGCTTTCGGCACGAGCTGAGATTTACAAAGAAGCACTCTTGTCGACTAATAATTTGGAGGCTGCTATTTTACAATGCCAAGCAGCACAAAAAACCTTACAAGTTTGGCAGGTATATTTTAACACTACCTTACAAAAGGTACAACGAGGAGAAGTGAAAATAAAGGATTTTGAATCGGTTAAAAATAGCTTTTTCACAATTCAACAAAATGCAGAAATCGCCAAATACGATTGGCTTTTGAAAAAGAAAATTTACCAATATTACAGCACTGGTAATATGGAGGATTTGTGAGTTATTGAGTGAATAGTGGTTGAGCGATTATTTTAAAAATAGCAGTAGAGACGCAATGATTGCGTCTTAAGCCGAGTAAAATCTAGCAATTTTTCATCAAAAAAGCGGTCGGAAAATATTTTCCGACCGCTTTTTTGATACTTTTTTTTAGTCTACTATTGACAGATAATTTTTTCACCTTTTTTAGTTACTACATCATATTCGTAGTACTTTTTGGTGGTTTCTGTTGCCAAAGGTTGTCCAACTACCGAAACAGGTTTTGCGCCATCGATACATTTCAAAAGCGGGTTTGACACCGTTCCTTTGGCTAGTTTTGCCCCTTTGATTTTCAACGGTACTTCAGAACGAATACGGCAAGTGCCCCCCAATTTTGAGAAGATAGTAGCCTTTTGAAGTTTACCATTTCCCCAAACTATATCTACCTCAAAGCCTCCACGAGCTACTAATCCTTTTACTTGTCCTTTTTGCCAAGTACTTGGCAAAGCTGGTAATAAGTGTACTGCGCCCGAATGTGATTGTAGCAACATTTCGGCAATACCTGAAGTTGCACCAAAATTTCCATCAATTTGGAATGGCGGGTGCGCATCAAATAAGTTACGATATACGCCTCCTCTATGATAGTCGTACCCTTCGAAACCGATTGGACTCAGAAGGTTTTTGAGGATAATCATTGCGTGGTCACCATCCAATAATCTCGCCCAGAAGTTTACTTTCCAGCCCATAGCCCAGCCTGTACCTGCATCGCCTCTACGCAATAATGAATTTTTTACGGCTTTGAATAATTCAGGAGAAGTCCAAGGGTTTACTTGATTACTTGGGTGCAAGGCATACAAATGCGAAGAGTGACGATGGTGCACGTCTGTTTCTTCAAAATCTTCTGACCACTCCATCAAATTACCTTTATCGTTGATTCTGAAAGGTTGAAGTTTTGGTAATAATTCTTCCAACTGCTTCACAAAAGCAGAGTCTTGATTCAATGCTTTGGCTGCTTGATAACAATTGTTCAATAACTCACGAGTCAAGGCTAAGTCCATGGCTGTTCCTGCTGAGATAGCTAAGTTTTTTCCTTGATATTTATATTGATTTTCGGGAGATACCCCAAAAGCTAACTCATAATAACCCGCATCGTTTTTATCCAAGAAACCAATTACAAATTCGGTGGCCCCTTTCATAACTGGATAAAACTCTTGTAAAAACTGTTTGTTGCCTGTGTACAAATAATGCTCATACACATGACTACACAACCAAGCTGCCCCCATTTGCCAGTTGGCCCAAACAGGGTCGCCTGTACCAAAATCACCCACAGGAGAAGTTAAGCCCCAGATATCGGTATTGTGGTGCGCTACCCAACCTTTGAGGTTATAGTGTAGTTCAGCCGTTTTTTTCCCATTTACCGATAAATCTTTAATCAAATTCATCAATGGCTCAGTCAATGGCGAAAGGTTACACATTTCGGCAGGCCAGTAATTCATTTGCACGTTGATATTGGTCGTATAGTTAGAACTCCACGGCGGACGTACCATATTATTCCAAATACCTTGTAAGTTAGCAGCCTGACCACCATGACGAGACGACGAAATCAGTAAGTAACGACCGTAATTAAACAAGAGTGCTACCATTTGTGGGTCGGCATCTTTGGCATAGTTGACAATACGCTTATCAGTCGGGATATTGGCTGTTCCTTTACTTTCCAATGCCAAGTCTACACGCCCATACAGTGCGTGATAATCTTGATAATGCATTTTACGGATACTTTCATACGAACGTCCTGATGCCAAACGCATCCATTCTCCAGCTTGGTTTGAAGGCTCTAAACCCTCCAAACCAGGCGATTTGAAACGTCCATTGTAACTTGTTGCAGCTACCACATATACTTCTGCCTCAGAGGCATTTTCCAAGACCAGCTGATTATCTTTAACACTTACCTTACCTGTGGCAGATTTGATTTGTACCCAAACCTCCGCTTCCATTCCTTCGCCATTCCAATCGTCGTATTGTACAGCTTCTTCTGGTTTGAAGCCTCCTCTGTAATTGGGTTCTACGTGTTTAGGCGCTTTCAATCTAATTTTTAAGATATTACCATCAACCCAAACCTTATTTTTCATTAAGGATGAAGCTCCAATCATAAAACCCAAACTACGACCGCCGTTAGCAGTCAGGCGCATAGCCATTGCTTTATCTGGAAAACTAACTAGCAATTCACGCTCATAAGTAGCCTTAGGCGTGCTATAGCGAACATGAGTGGTAGAAGTATTCAAATCCAAGTCACGATAATAGTCACTCACTTGTGCCGTGTCCGTAAATGTCATAGTCAGGTCGGCCAAAGGCTGATACGACTGTGTAAATGCGCCTTGGAGTTTTTTAGAAAGCTCCTCTGCTTCGGCATATTTCTTTTGTTTCATCAATGCCTTTACTTCAGGGAAGTACTGAGCTGCATTGTGATTGTTCCAATCTTTGGGAGCACCCGACCAAAAATCTGTATGGTTAAGCTGAATGAGTTCTTTGCCTGTACGACCAAAAACCATAGCACCCAAATGACCATTACCAATAGGAAGAGCTTCGACCCATGCTTTGGCTGGTGAGTCGTACCACAATTTATCGGTTTGTGCAACAGACTGCACACCTATAAGCGAAGCACAAGCCCATAAAAAAAGTTGTTTCATGAAAGAATTGAGTTTAGATAGTTTAGTTTGATTATCAGTAGGAAGTATTAGTGCTGAATTATTAGTTGTAAGTAGGAAAACGTTATTAGTTAACAGTCTAATTACTGGACAAAAAGAGAAAAGGTATTTAGACTTTTTCAATGAATGTTTAAAAACAGTTTAAAACTGTTAAAAAAATGAGTCCAAGACTAAGTCTTGAACTAGTAACTTCAATTTTGTCAAGTAATTAGACTATTAATTTAATCTTTCCTTTTACTTAAGTTAATGGGCAAAATAAAATTTAAGATTATGCTTAGGGCTTTCAGGTTTCGGCTTTCGGCGGTGGGTTTTGGAAAAAAGCATGGCTGTAGGCGATAAAAAACATTTGAACACTCTGTGCCTTATGCCTGTTGCCTTTTGCCTCAACAAATAACTTAAATCTTATCCTGCATGATCACTTATTACTTAAATAATCGTCTTTAAAATACTGATAACAAAAGGGGAAGCCTCCCAAAACTACTCAAAGGCTGTCCTGCCACAGAAACTTTTGCGCAAGCCATGGTGTTTTTACTAAAAGCTTAGGTCTGTAAACATTTTCAAGCATTTACAGACTTGAGGATTACGTTTTCATTTTTTTAAACAAAAACCAAACATGTTAAACTTTGAATTGCAGAATCCTACCAAAATTCTTTTTGGAAAAGGACAAATAGCCAACATTACCAAAGAAATCCCTACTAATGCACGTATCTTGATGACTTACGGAGGCGGCAGCATCAAAACTAATGGCGTTTATGACCAAGTAATTGAAGCACTAAAAAATCATGAGGTCGTAGAATTTAGCGGTATTGAACCCAACCCTACTTACGAAACGCTGATGAAAGCTGTAGAAATCATTCGTACTCAAAAGCTTGATTACGTATTAGCTGTTGGTGGCGGTTCGGTGATTGATGGTACTAAGTTTATCGTAGCGGCAGTAGACTTTGAAGGTGAACCTTGGGATATTTTGGCAAAATCTATCCGTACAACACAAGCTATGCCATTTGGTACAGTATTGACTTTACCAGCTACAGGGTCTGAAATGAACTCTGGCGCAGTAGTTACTCGCGTGGCAACGCAAGAAAAACTGAGTATGGGCGGCCCTGGCTTGTTTCCAAAATTCTCAGTATTAGACCCAGAAGTTATCAAAAGTATTCCTGTGCGTCAGTTGCGCAATGGTATTGTAGATGCTTACACACACGTATTGGAGCAATATATGACTTATCCTGCTAATGCTTGGCTTCAAGACCGTTTTGCAGAAAGTATTTTACAGACTTTGATTGAAGTTGCTCCAAAGATTTTGGCTGACCCGAGCAATTATGAAGCGGCTGCCAACTTTATGTGGAGTTGTACTATGGCACTTAATGGTTTGATTCAAAAGGGTGTACCTACCGACTGGGCTACACACATGATTGGTCACGAGCTTACGGCTTTGTACAATATCGACCATGCTATGACATTGGCGATTATTTTCCCGAACCTATACCGTAATCGTTTTGACAACAAAAAAGAAAAGTTGGCACAATACGGCGAACGAGTATGGAATATTACCGAAGGTTCTATCGAGGAAAAAGCAAATGCTGCTATTGAACGTACAGTAGCTTGGTTACATGAATTAGGAGTAAAAACACGCTTATCTGAATACACAAGCGACTATGCTCACACTGGCGAGTTTATCGAAAAGCGTTTTACCGAAAGAGGCTGGAAAGGCCTTGGCGAACGCCGTGATATTACTCCAGAAGTAGTAAAAGAGATTGTGGAAATGAGCTATTAGGAAATAGTAAGTTATTAGTTAACAGTATATTTGTTATTTGAATAAGAGTACATCGGATTTTTGATTAGATTGTTGTGTTCTTTAAAATATCTTTCGTAAGTAGTAAGAAAGATTAATTTAGTAATATATCTAGGGCACAATTCGACTATAACATTTTGATTATGAACTCTTTCAAATAACGAATATACTATTAACCTGATTACTGGACAAAACGTAAAAGTGTAATTCGGGTGTTTGGACATTTTCACTGAGTTTTATAAAACAGTTTCAAACTGTTAAAAAAATGAGTCCAAGACTAAGTCTTGAACTAGTAAATATTTTACTTTATTTCCGAAATCCGCAATCCCAAATCCGCAATGGCTTGAAAGCCCTTATTCACCACTCACAATTCACCACTCAAACTCACTCCTCCATCAAAAATCTGATATAGCCTAGATTCTTCATTAATTCATAGCCCATCATTCGCAATTCCAAAAAGCTAGCTTATCTTTGTTCTAACACACTTGCTTTAGAGAACAATTTCTAGAATGAAAAGCCTCTTTCTTTTTCCCATACCACTAAAGAAAAAATTATATCTTACTGCGACAACCCTTTTTGTATGCTGTTTAGCAAACTTATGCCTTGCCCAACCCGTATTCAATAAGAACGAATTTATGGAAATGAGTGCCACACAGCGCTATCGCTATGTACATGATTATCCATTCTGGAAAGTTGATGATGTAAATCAATTATCTTCATTGGTAGCACAAATGGTCGATGTAGCAGACTCTAAAAGAGACTATCATACCCAAGTAGCACTCGATTATTATCTGGCGTTAGTTGGAAATAAAGCTAATTTCAAGTTTCCCAAAGGTAAGCCAGCGAGTATTTTGGGGTCGTGGGAAGCGATGCAAAAAACAGCCATTCAACAAGGTTATGACGTTGAAGCATTAATTGCGGCGGCCTCATTAACGAATAGTTTGTATTTGGGTCAACGGATTTCGAGCGAACAATACTATGTAGAGATGCAACGCTCCTTGGAACAATTACAAGAGCTTGGGTTTGAAAAGTGTAGAGACTATAATATTGCCTCTATCTTGTTTGACTTTAGCAAATGTCTTTGGGATTTGGGCGATTTTGATAAGGCTTATTTATATCTCCGCATCGCCGAACGATATATCGAGCCAACCATCGAAGGTGGATTTCATTACACGCAGGTATTAAGTTATTTGCAAACCTACTGGAAAAACAAAAAAGAATATGATAAGTCGATGGTTTATGCTAAAAGGATTTTAGCTTTTCATCAAAACTTCCACTCAGATATACCCGAACACAAATATTGGAGCGAATTTTGGCTAAATTTTGCTTCTATCGACATAGCTTCACTATTACTAGATCAGGGAAAAATTAAAGAAGGAGAAATTTATGCCAGTAAAGGATTTCAGCTTATCAAATCGCGCCTTTCATTAGATACTGTTGTATCAAAACAAGCCGAATTTGATGCCTTAATGATATTGATTCCTGTAAAGTTAAAGTTAAAAAAAATCAAGGAGGTAGCTCCACTTCTCAAGCTTGCTAACAGTATCAAAACCTCATTAGAACCCAATGGGAAGCTTGACTATTTCAAACCATTACGACTTTATAAATATTCATCTGAATACTACGAAAAAGTAGGTGCTTATGCGGAGGCATTACGATTTACTCATTTGGCACAAACACTACAAGATAGCCTCAACCGTAGGAACGATGCCCAAAAATTATCGCAAATGCAATTGCGCTATGAAGTAGAAAAATATGCCAACCATGTAAAAGCCATTGAGAGTGAAAAGCAATTACAAAAGTATTTGCGCAATGCTATTATCTTGATTTTGTTATTGATTTTATGGCTGGTGTATGTCAACCACCAACGCTTACGTCATAAACACCGCGAGCAAGAAAGTGAGCTAGAAACGGCCCAAAAAGAACTTGCCTGGCAAACTAATCATTTTCGGAATATGTCGGAGCTGATTGAAAATCTTCGACAAGAAAATGAAAAACTCAACGCCTCCGACAACCAACGCGAGCATTTCGAAAAGCTTATCTCATCTACGATTCTTACCGATGAAGGCTGGACAAACTTCAAGCGTATGTTTGAAAAAGTACACCCGGGTTATATGCAATCTGTTAAAGAAAAATACCCTGATCTCACCAATGCCGAGTTGCGTTTATTAATGCTCGAAAAACTAGATTTGAGCACACAAGAAATGGCAAATATGATTGGTGTAAACAAAAATACGATACATCAGACTAGATTACGTTTAAGGAAAAAAACCTTGGATAGAAATTAAAAGATATTGATAAGCTTCTGTTTATGAAAAAGTTGGCGTTTTGTCAACTTTTTGTCATCCCAAATTTTCTTAGTATTCCATCCTTCCCTATCATATTTGTCCTGCTAATCTTGTCAAGCTTTGGTACGACAAATATGCTTTATGCTTGTAGATTCAAAGCAATTGTTTCCTAAATACAAACCACTTGACCTGAACCCAACTAATTTTTTTCACTAAACTAATTTCTTATCTCTAACACACATAAGTAGTAATGCAGAATTATGAGTTGTGAGTTACATTTTACGCTTTAGGCAATAAGCCGTAGGCATTAGGCAAGCACACAATCAAAATCTAATTTTACCCACTTAGTAATTTATTATATAGGATTATACGAACAAATTTATGGTAATACCTCTACCTTGAGGGCAACGGCACAAAGCGTTTTACAACGAAAGAGATGTTGGTCATTTGACTAAATATTCACTTTGTGCCTGACGCCTAATAGTAATGAGTTTTTCAAAATTGATTCAGACGGACTAGCAAAACCAACTTGACACCTCTCAAAGTTTATATAATCATTATTCCTTTTCTCGTAATACCTCCTCCTATATACACCATCGTAAATACTTTAATAATCATGTATGTTTTCTAAAATTCAGTAAAAACTTATGCAACAAAAAACTACGTTTAGTTTATTCCTTCTTTATGTATGTCTCATTAGTTACAGCAATGTAACAAAAGCCCAAACGCCAAGTGGCTCTTCTCATAAATTAGGTCTTAGCTTAAACCTTGGCACTACCCCAGGTGTAGATATTGGCTATGCCATCAGTCCAAAAATCACTGCACGTTTGGGCTATAGCTATTTCAAATACAACACTAACACGACTGCCAAAACTTCGGGTGAAGACGTAAAGTTGGGAGGAGACGCCAACGTATCTATTGCTAGTCTTTCCTTTGAATATCATCCATTCAAAAAAAGTAGCTTCAAACTAATTGGTGGGGTTTCATATTTTGATAAAGGGCAAATTGCGCTGGTAGTAACACCAACAGGCACTTACAAATTTGGAAGTACGACTTTTACCCCCGAAGAAGTAGGGAATGTACAGTTTACAGTAGATTATGGCAAACAATATGCGCCTTTTGCTGGCATTGGCTTTGGGCGAACTGTTCCTAAAAGAAGAGTTGGTTTTGGCTTTGAAGTAGGTTCTTATTATACCCAAACACCTAAAGTTACCTTAACTGGTGATAAAAGACTAAGCAGTATGAGCGAACAACAAGCCAAAGTTCAAGAAAACATGAAAGACTGGAAATACTGGCCAGTTGTCAATCTGAGGTTAGCCATCAGACTAGACTAAACTTTTCTCTTTTAATCCATCTTCTTTTTATTTCTGATGAAAAAAATATTTACTTCTATATTCCGTCCTGCGGTACTTCTTTCGCTTGGACTAGCTCTTACTGTTGGCTGCCAGCAAATTAATCCACTTGAAGGCGTAGAGCTTACTGTCAACAACAACGTTTATAAATCTCCTATTTTGATTGAGTTTGTTGATGCCAATCCCAACAGTAAAACTTTACCCAACGATTTAACTGTAACAATTTCAGGGCCTGGCAAAGACCTTGTTTTTACAGATCTTGGAGGAAAAGACTTTAAGGTAGCAGGTAATTTGCTTTCGGTAGTATTAGGACAAAATGCCAACCCAACCGAAAGTGCCCCAGTAGAATTTACAGTTTCTGTCAAAGGTCCTAATTACGTGTCCACCAACTACAGTATAGTAGTAACCGATTTGGAAAGTGCTACTTACGAAGTACCATTGACAAACCTTAATGCATTACCAGATGGCGTTGGCGCTGTTTCGAAAACAACCTTATTAGCCACTGGCGAAACTATTACTGTTCCTGCTACATCTTCAAAGCCAGAGGTAGCCAAAATCTCTATTGCACCTGGTACACAAGTAAAAGATGAAAACGGTTTGGTGATTAACGCTACCAACGTATCGAGTACCATTGTGCAATACGGAACAGGTACAGAAGAAGCAGCCAATAGCCTACCAAACGAAGGCGAAGGGAATACCATTAAGTACAAAGATGGAACTACTGATTTTGGGACATTCCTATCAGCAGGTTTTGTGGACATTGAAATGACTGCTGGAGGCAAAAATGTTAAAAGTTTCTCAACGCCATTGGATGTAACACTTTCTCTTAATCCAAGCTATGAAGACCCAGAAACAGAAGCTCCCATGAATGTAGGCGATCAAATTCCTGTATGGAGTTATGATAAAGCGAAAGATGAATGGACAGAGGAAGGCGTTGCCACTATTGCAAAAGATGCCAATGGAAATTTGGTTGCCAACTTTAAAGTATCCCATTTGTCGGTATGGACAGTTGCTAAAAACTATAAAGGCAAAACTTGTAGTTCCAAAACTATCAAAATAAAAGTAAATTCTGACGTTAGACACGGCTCTTCCAAATTTAGTGCAAAGATTACATACTCTAAAAATGGAAAAGCAAGGTTCAGTAAGAGCATAAACAATTTTAAAATATCTAATGGTGCAAGTTATGCTATTAAATTAAGACGAATACCTAGTGGTTATACAGGACGTATTGTTGTTACTCCTGTTAGTACCTCCCCAAATACTACTTCAAGAGGTGGCTCTAAATCTTTTAAGTCTTGTAATAACGCTGTAGTAATAGTAGATGTAAAAGTTAAAGAGACAGCTTCGGATACGCCTACATCAACAACAACCACTGATACCGAATCTGATGCAGTAAAAGTAAATCTTGACTTTACAGCGGCTTGTATTAGCAAAAATATCAGTATCAAACCTACCGTTTGGGTAAAACTCGTAGATGATACCAATACAGAACAGTTAGTCAGCGTAGTGGGAGGCAAAGCCATTATTGGTATGAAGAAAGGCGTAAAATATACTTTGACTGCCACCTACAATGGTATCAATTTCTCTGGAGAAGTTACGATTAACGGAGATAAAGCTACCATCGTTTCGTCAACAGGTCTGAATGGCTCTTTCCCAATTGACATAAAAACTGGGGAAGTCAACGCAACAATTATTTATCCCCTCAATAATTGTCAGTAAATAGATACAAAAACGCTATCAAGTAACAATTCTCACAAAGACTTTATTACTTGATGGCGTTTGTTTCGCTTTCCACTAAATAAAACCTGAACTCATGAAAACGTCTATCGCTTATGTAACTCGTGGCGGTTTCGCATTACTTGTCATTCCTTTCTTATTTTTAAGTTGCCAAAATATCAATCCTTTTAACCACATCCAATTTCCACAAAATACAAGCAATTTGCATAATCCAATTCTCATTGAGTTTGTAGATGCCGATCATCCTAATATCGTATTTCCTAAAAATCTCACCATTGCTATATCCGGGCCAGACAAAAACCTAATACTTAGTGACCTACAACATAAAAACCATAAAATTATAGGAAACCTTTTGTCTTTAGTGATTTCTCCAAAAGCTAAACCGAGCCTCCAGCACCCTGTCAGTTTTACTATTACTGCCAAAGGTTCAAATTATGAACTCGTAAGCAAAAACATTACTATTTCAACTCTATCAAATCAATCTTACTCCATTCCGCTGAGTTATAAGTAGTATTTTAGCCAATAGTCTATCCAATAAAACTGTTGTTAATATAAAAAGAAGTTAATAGTCTGATTACTGGACAAATTTGAAGATACTAGTTCAAGACTAAGTCTTGAACTCATTTTTTGAACGATTTAAAACTGTTTTTAAACATTCATTAAAAAAGTCTAAATACCTTTTCTCATTTTGTCCAATAATCAGGTTACCCAAGTAAGTAGATTTAATTTTTGAGCTTACGGCTTTCAGCTTTGGGCATTCGGCAAAAATATATCTATCCTCACTAAAAAAACGATTTAACACTCTGTGCCTTGTGCCTGTTGCCTAAAAACTTCTCTTTACTTACATCAAATTAAGTTATACATTTACCCTTCAATTAGCCAACTATCTTAATTTTTAACCGAAAAACCCAAAAACTTTGTCAAACGATTTTGTATCTTGTACTATTACAAAACATTGTTTGGCAATAAGCCTTTAATTTTCAAATCTAAATCTTGTTCCTATGCAACGTCTTACAGTAGCTGGTAGATTAATTATCACTGCCCTTGTAGTAGCGGCCTTTTACTTCGGATTCTCCAAATTAGGAGGTCAAGAGTTACTCAAAAAATTAAAGACCACTGATTCTACTCAAACTACGTCGACAACATCGAGCACTTTGCCTGCGGAAGACAAAAGTTCGGACGAAGCGAGTAGCAACAGCAATGATGAGGCCGTAGACTCGGCCAAGCCCTCTTTTGATTATACTGCTCCTGTGCCAATTGCCGGAAAGCTTAAAGGTGTGGTAGAATTGGGCGCAAGCGGTTTCAATTCATTTATTGTTCGTATTGACAAAGACAAAAACTGGAAACTCGAAAAGGCTGAATTTGGCAATAGCCTCGTAACCGAGAATATGGCAACCGATGAAGATGTACGCACTGGCTTGAAAAAGTACATTGGAAATATGCTTGATTACGGCGTTGGAGGTAAAGAAATCCATTTTGTAGTTAGCTCAGGAGCCTTGAAAGCAGAGATTACTCAACGTATTATTAAGGCACTCAAGTCGCTCAATTACTATGTCAATACGGTGACACCTGAACAAGAAGGTGTTTTGGGATTAAAAGTGGTACAGCCCAAAGAATTTGCAGATAACTCTTTCGTAGTTGATATTGGTTCGGCCAACACCAAGATTTCTTGGCATGAAGGCTCTGCGATTCGCTCCCTAGAATCCTATGGTGCAAAGTATTTCCAAAATAGTATTGATGACGAAACGGTAGCAAAAGAAATTTCGGCAAAGTCAAAACAGATTCCTTCGGCCAATCGTGAAACTTGCTTTATCATTGGTGGTGTACCATTCGAATTGGCAAAGGCTGTGCGTAAGGGTACCGAACGCTACACTGTACTGGATGCTCCATCAGCCTATAAGCTTGATAATGCTAAGTCAAAAGCTGGTTTGAATATTTATAAAAATATTGCTGAAACTACTGGCTGTAAGAAGTTTGTTTTTGACTGGGATGCCAACTTTACGATTGGGTTCTTGTTGAATTTGCCATAATTCAACGTTTTTAAACCTTTTGACAATCTTTACTTCTTCTATTAAGGTCGACCCCAAAAGTCGACCTTTTTTATTTTATTGAAAAACTTCATCTAAGAGATTTTCTCGAAAGATATTTTATAAATTACCGTACTATCTGAAGACATTTAATACAAAACCTAATGACAACCTTTAAGAAAAAAATTATTTCATTCTGGAAAGTTTTAGGACCCGGACTTATCACGGGTGCCAGCGACGATGACCCTTCAGGAATTGCCACCTATTCGCAAGCGGGAGCACAGTTTGGAACCAAACTTTTGTGGACAGCCATCATCACTTATCCTTTGATGGTATCTATTCAGGAGATGTGTGCCAGAATTGGTTTGGTGAGTGGTCATGGATTGATGGGCACCATCAAAAAGTATTATCCTCCCTACATTCTATATCTCATTTTGCTGGTCAGTATTCCCTCAATTATTCTAAACATTGGGGCAGATATAGCTGGAATGGGAGCAGTCGGGCATTTGATTTTTCCTAATATACCAGTATTTATTTGCTCGATTAGTTTTACAATCTTACTTATTCTCAGCATCGTTTTTCTATCTTATCGTCGTATTGCTATGATTCTCAAATGGCTCTGTATAGTGCTATTTAGTTATATTGCCATACCTTTCATGCTAAAAATCAACTGGTTGGGCGTTTTGCACGACACCTTTATCCCCAAAATCGAATATTCATCCGACTACTTTGTTGCCTTAGTAGGAATTTTAGGTACTACTATTTCTCCTTATTTATTTTTTTGGCAAGCCTCAATGGAGGTCGAAGAAATCCAACAACGACATCTAGTAGTTGACAAACGAGTGATTCATTCTATGCAAAGCGATGTTAAGTGGGGAATGCTACTGACTAATGTAGTTTTCTTTTTTATCATTCTTACTACAGGTGTGGTGTTGTTTCAGGCAGGTATTTTTCATGTAGATACGGTAGAGGAAGCTGCACGAGCCTTACAACCTTTGGCTGGTGACAATGCCTATTTGTTGTTTGCCGTTGGTGTAATTGGAACGGGTTTGTTGGCGGTGCCTGTACTTTCGGGGGCCTTGAGCTATATGATTGCGGAGGCTTTTGATTGGCAAGAAGGTTTGGATAAAAAATTTCATGAAGCCAAAGGATTTTATATAACCCTGATTGTGTCGATGCTTGTGGGGCTTTTTGTCAATATTATCGGAATTAGTCCTATCAAAGCCTTGATTTATACAGCTGTGTTATACGGCATAATTGCACCGATTTTGATTGCTATTATTTTACATATAAGTAATAACAAAACGATAATGGGACGATTTACAAATACAAGACTAGACAACTTTATGGGTGCTTTGACGATGTTGATTATGACATTAGCGGCGATAGCATTCGTAATGTTATAAGGCGATTCGCTAAAATATTCATACCTTTGTACTTATGAATCAGCAAGTAAATAATCCCTTACATGGCATCACGCTCGAAATGATTATTAATCATTTGGTAGCTTATTATGGCTGGAGTCAATTGGGGCAACTCATTGAAATACGCTGTTTTAATTTTGATCCAAGTGTAAAATCAAGTTTGAAGTTTTTGCGTAAAACGCCTTGGGCTAGACAAAAAGTCGAGGAGCTTTATATCGAAACTATCAGAGAGATTGAGCGTAAAAGTAATGTCCATGAAACCAAATAAATGGAGCCCCAAACCAGAAGGTGCTCCCGCCAAATCTTCTGAGGCTAAATTTCAAGTGACTGAGAATACCGAGTTGATGGTATTTTTGATTGCAAAAATGCCTCATAAAAGTAGAATTAATATTAAGAGTCTTCTTCGTGACAAACAAGTATTAGTTGATGGTAAAGCCATTTCGCAGTTTAACCACCCTTTAGTTGTTGGCCAAGAAGTTCAGATAAAGGCTTTGAAGTCACATCAAGAAAAACCTTATAAAGGACTGAATGTTATTTTTGAAGACCAGTATTTGATTGTAATCAACAAAGATGCAGGCTTGCTGTCGATTGCAACTGATCGTGAAAAGGAACAAACCGCCTACTCGATTTTGAGTAATCACGTCAAAAAAGATAACCCTGCTAATCGTATTTTTATTGTTCACCGCCTCGACCGTGAGACTTCTGGGGTTATGATTTATGCCAAAAGCGAAAAAATTCAAAAACTTTTGCAGGAATCTTGGCACGAAACCAAAGAGCGTGTGTATGCGGCCGTGGTAGAAGGACGCCCAAAACAACCCTACGGCACTGTTGAATCGTATTTGGTAGAAAGTAAGGCTTATATTGTGTACTCCTCGCAAAACCCCAATAATGGGCAAAAAGCAATTACTCATTACGAAACTATCAAGTCCAATAGCAATTACTCGCTCTTGAAAGTGAAGCTAGAAACTGGTCGTAAAAACCAAGTGAGGGTTCACATGCAAGACCTCGGTCACCCAGTGATTGGCGATGCCAAATATGGCTCGAAAGTAAATCCTATCAAAAGATTGGGCTTACACGCATGGGAATTGAACTTTATTCACCCCGTTACGAAAGAGGTGCTTAATTTTCAAACACCGCTACCTGGTAAGTTCAAGGCATTATTTTAATATCATGCCCTAGGCTCTAAGCAATACGCTTTAGGCGAGTACAGGCTTTTCGGCAGTCAGCTATGGACACATGGCAAAATAGAAGGTTTTCTGCCTAATGCAGTCTAATTAAGCCTTATTTTGCCCTTTAATTTAAAACTTTTTTTTAACGTAAAATCATTCAAAACAAATGGATATATATGTAAGCAGTCTTCCTTTTAAGTTGAAGGAAGCGGGTTTGAAAGCCCTTTTTGAAACTCACGGAGAGGTGGAATCTGTAAAAATTATTATCGACAAAATCACTCGTCAAAGTAAAGGCTTTGGTTTTGTAACAATGCCCAACGAAGAGGAAGCTAAGGTTGCTATCGAAGCGCTTCATGGAAGTGAACTTGATGGAAGAATTTTGATTGTCAGCGAATCTCAACAAAAATTACAGTCAAGCGTAAAGGATTCTAAATCAAAGAAAACCTCAAGTGCGTATTTTAAAGGTATTGGTAAAAATTATAGAAAGAAATAATAAGTATTTTAGTGCAAAATTAGATTTGATTTATGTGTTTTAGGGAAAAGGCAACAGGCACAAGGCACAGAGTGTTATAATGTTATTAACGACCACGGACATGCATTTTTTCCAAAGCCCACCGCCGAAAGCTAAAATTTAAGTGATGTGTTTTAGGGAAAAGGCAACAGGCACAAGGCAC
>NZ_JBMLSD010000498.1:0-10612 GCF_049240685.1 Flectobacillus sp. | reverse complement strand
ATAGATATATTTTTGTCGAATGCCCACCGCCGAAAGCCGATACCTGAAAGCCCCAATTTTATTTTGCCCACTGCTTATAGCATAAAGCGTATTAATGAAATATGCTAATATAGTAAGAGCACTCGTGTAGGGATAATGCCCTGAACGAGTGCTCTTTCGTTTTGGTTAAGCTCATTTAATCCACTGGAGGTCTTTATCCTGCTCCGATTCTTGAGCTGAAATATTTTTACCTAAAAAAGTCCTACATTTGATTTGAATTTTTATAAACTCAATTTGAATGTATGAAAAAATCCCTTCTAAGCTTCTTATTTTGTTTTGCGTCAATAACCTTATGGGCTCAAAACAAACAATCGACCTATTGTAATCCTATCGACCTTGGCTACCGTTATAACTTCGAGCAAATGAACGAAGGTATCTCATATCGCTCAGGAGCCGACCCTGTTATTATTACGCACAAAAACGAATACTATTTGTTCGTAACTATTTCGGGGGGATGGTGGCATTCGAAGGACTTGGTAAATTGGAACTATATTGTCCCAGACAAATGGCCGATGGAAGATATGTGCGCGCCAGCGGCAGTTTCGGTGCGAGATACGCTGTATTTGTTCCAATCTACTTTCCAGCAGCGTCCCATTTTTTATTCGACCGAGCCCGAAAAAGGAAAACTCAAATTCCTTAATCGTTGGTTGCCACAACTGCCCAAAGATATTGGCCCTTGGGACCCTGCGCTTTTTCATGACCCAGATACCGATAAATGGTATATGTATTGGGGCTCTTCCAATGTGTATCCTATCTTCGGAGCAGAGCTAGATAAAAGTCGAAACTTGACTTACAAAGACAAAACCGATTATAAACCCTTGATATTTTTAGACCAATACCAGCACGGTTGGGAGCGGTTTGGCCCTGACCATTCAGATATTGTTAAGCCATTTATCGAAGGAGCTTGGATGACCAAACATAATGGGAAGTATTACCTTCAGTATGCTGGGCCTGGAACAGAATACAATGTTTATGGCAATGGTACTTATGTTGGAGATAATCCGCTTGGTCCATTTACCTATGCACCTTATAATCCAATTTCTTACCGTCCTGGGGGGTATATGACAGGAGCAGGACATGGCAATACTTTTCAAGATGTGTATGGAAACTACTGGAACACTGGTACTCCGTGGTTGGCCGTAAACTGGCCTATGGAACGACGCATTTCGATGTTCCCAGCGGGTTTTGATAAAGAAGGACAAATGTATTCGAATACTCGTTTTGGAGATTGGCCTCATTATTTGCCAACAGGAAAATGGGACAATCGTGATGCCCTTTTTACAGGTTGGATGCTTCTTTCCTATAAAAAACCCGTAACCGTTTCTTCTCTGCAAGATACTATTCATGTAGCTAAAAATCTGACTGATGAAGGACGACAAAGTTTTTGGGTTGCTAAACAAAACAAAGCAGGCGAATGGGCAAGTATTGATTTAGGAAGAGAATCAGAAGTAAGAGCATTGCAGGTAAATTATATTGACTACAAAAACAATGTCTTCGATTCTGATTCGAGTGTGTATACTTTATTCAAAATTTGGGGTTCAAAAGATGGAAAAAAATGGGAATTACTGCGTGACCTTACCAAAGAACCTAAACGAGATAGACCATGTGCCTATATCGAGCTAGAAAAACCATATAGAGGTCGTTTTATCAAATATGAACACGTATATGTAAAAGCTCAAAATCTTGCCATTGGCGAAATCCGTGTATTTGGGAATGGCCTCGGACAAGCACCAACGACACCTCAAAAACTAGTAGCAAAACGTCTAAAAGATGAACGGAATGTGGATATTTCTTGGGAAAAAGTACCCAATGCCGTAGGTTATAATATTCGATGGGGCATAGAAAAAGATAAGTTGTATCAAACCTATCAGGTATATGCCGACCAACCAACATCTCTACAAATTAGAGCGCTAAATGTAGGTCAAAAGTATTATTATGCCATAGAAGCATTCAATGAAAATGGTGTATCGGTACTCAGCGGGGTAGTTGGAGAATAGTTTTTTTATTTTCAAAAACTTAAAACCCCGATAAGAAATACGCTCTTATCGGGGTTTTTGCTAATATCAAATTCTGAATCATTGAACTTACTTTTGCAAGGCTACTTTCAAGACTCTTGTACCAGCGTCGGTATATACTCTGATGAAATATTGTCCAGCAGTGTATTGGCTCAAATCCAGACTTGTCCAGAAATCGTTTCCGATACGCTCCATTGATTTTTGAGTTAGTGTATTTCCTACCAAAGAAATAACTTCGGCCGTAACAGCCTTGTAATTATTATCAGGAACTTTTACGGTAACTATTCCAGAAGTAGGGTTAGGATACACTTTGGATTGACCATCTGATAATAAATCTTCCTCAATAGCTGTAATCGTCACGGATACTCCTGCCGAATAAGCACTACAACCATTGGCATCGGTAACTTTAGCATTGTAAAAGCCTGATTGGATAGGAGTAAAACTAGCCAGACCTTTTGCAGCAGCATACTCAATTCCATTGAGAGTCCATGAGGGATTTGTTCCTGAAAGCACCGAAAGTACGCCGTTTGTCCAGTTTACATTAGGAACAATTGGCGTAAAAGCAGTTGCAGTAACCCCAGCAGGAGTGGTCGAACAGGCTCCTCCATTAGAGACCTTCACTGTGTAGGTACCAGCAATACTGACGTTTAGGACATTGCTTGTAGCGCCACTCAAAGTTGCTCCATTGCGATACCACTGATAGGTATAACCATTACCGAGCGCAGCAGTCAAAGTACCCGAAGCATCAGGACAAAAACTGATAGTACTTGCAGGCGTAACACTCACTGTTGGAGCTGTGACGCTTTGGATAGTCACGGCAGCACGTACACTTGGACATTCTAGCGCTCCAATATTCATATCATACAAATAGTAATAACCTGTTTTGATAGTACTACCATTAAAATAAGCGCCTGTTATACTCACCGTATTATTTAATGAAAAAGGATACCCCACCAAATCTGTAGCTGTTGAAGTAAGGTTTTTATTACTTCTATAAATAGATGCACCATCTGCACAGGTTTGAGTGATATAGTATGTTCCAGCTGCAGGTAGTTTGAGGTTTAGATTCACCACAACACCTTGGTCTGTTTTATCATCAATCAACTGAGAGTTACTTCTTGTCGAATTGGCAGTTGTTCTGGTTGCTGTTACTGGAATTGTCACAGAAGATACTGGTGCACCATCCGCTGCATTGATTACGTCAAATGTAATACTACCTGAGGTACCTACATAAATTCGAGCTGTCTTGATTACGATTGGTGCTTGAGTTGTCATGATAATCGCTGGACCAAAGTTTTCATAATAAGAACCATCACCGTATTCATATTTAGTTTTTGCACCAATACTTCCCGAAATTTCACCAGTCGAGACATATAATTTATTGGTTCCTGCTGGTAAAGTAAATGAGCCCGTTCCTCCAGTGTAAATAAGCGTTCCTCCCGCAGATTGGTCAAACCATTGGATTGATGCCGAGCTTGCAGATTTGATGATTGCTGTACTTGCGCCCTCACATACAATAGCCTCTGCTGTAGGCGCAGCTGTAGTGCTTACTGTACGAGTGAAGGTAACTTGGTTATTTCTTAAATCTTGGTCGCTTGCCAAAGTAGCTTGGGTCACAAAATTATAGCTTTGTCCAGCCACTACATTCATCGTTCCTGTCAGTGTTACTTCGCCTGTTGCCAAAGAAGCCAATGCACCTGTGTAAGTTCCAGTAAAGGTTGCGCTAGAGCCAGAGGTATTGCTTACTGTCACGCTTACAGGAATATTAGAAAGACTGTTTAATCCATTGTTCGTAATGCTAACTTTTATCTGTGTCAAAGCGCTGTTGCTACAGAACAATCCCGTTTCTGGGGTAACCAAACTTGTTACCGCAACATCACTCAATGCTCTTGTGACAGTCAAAGGGATATCCATTACTTCGGCATTGGATACCGAACCACAAGCAGTCACAGCATTGGCACTAGCCGCTTGTGAGCAAATCACGCGCATACGGAGCGTTGTTCCAAAATTGATAGCTTGAGGAGCCGTAAAATTGAATGAATATGCCCCTGTACCATTTACGGTACTTGTACCTACTAGCTCGCCTTCGTCATCAAAACTCCCATTGCTATTCCAGTCAATAAATGCTTTTAAGATATGGCTGCTTGTATTTTTTACAGATACATTTAGCGTTAATGCTTGATTACTTGACACATTATTACCTCCACTCAAACTAGCAGATTCAATTACATCACTACTTGAACTTACTGCATTGCTACAATACGTTACTGTTCCTGTACCACTAACAATTAAAGAAAAATCTTGTTTGCTATTGGTCAGAGTTCCTTTATGGCTTACTGTAATGGTGTAAGTAGCTCCAGGAAGCGGATTATTGATTAAAATTTGCTCAATATTATCTCTGATATTATCACCAGTCGTGGCCAAATCTGAAGGTTTTTCAGGATTTAGCGTAAAAGGCAAATAATTAGAAGTACCATCCGAAACTCTTACGTCCAAATCATTAACTAATTTTGGCGTGCGATTATTTAAGTTAGATGCCGATGTCGAAGTAATCGTACCTTCAGGGTCAGTCCAAACAATTGTTACTCGTAAAGGTTCTTGACCCGAAGCTACTACCGTCTGAGTTGAAGTTGCGCCTTGAGCAAGACTTTTCTCTTGTAATAGATTTGACTTTGAAGTATTCAAAATTACTTTGCCTGCTTTTTCCATATTGAGCAACCCCCATCCATAGATATAATCAGGACCCACATTTCCTGCATCTTCTGCGGTATGAATCGCGAGCCCTCTCAAGGTAGCCGAACGCATAAATTGCCCGTCATTTTGCTTGGCATATAATTCTTGGAGCAAAAATAAGCTTCCTGCCACCTGCGGGCTCGACATCGATGTACCACTCAAGGTAGCATAACTTGTAGTTGAGCCTATAGAAGTTGAAAAGATATTTACTCCAACCCCTACGATATCTGGCTTGATACGACCGTCATCGGTGGGACCCCAGCTACTAAAATCCGAAATTTTGATATCTGATGATTTTGTTGGTGCAGCATCAAGCGCATTGACAGCCCCTACTGTCAAGATATTTTTAGCAGTACTAGTAGTTGGCAAAATATCATAACTATCGTTTTTGCTTCTCACTACTGTGCTAGTATCGGAGGTATTTCCTAAGAAATAAACCGTACCAGGGTCAGGACCTGTTTCGCCACGGTTGTTTCCTGCTGATTTTACGATAAGATAATAAGGGGCATTATAAGCAATTCTATCGAGAGTTTGTGTGTTACTATCATAAAATCCAAATTTGTAATCTTCAAAAGCATTGATATTAACATTACCCATCCAACGCCATCTGCTAACATCTGAATCATAATTCCATCCTGCTAAGTAACCGTAAGAGTGGTTTGAAATAAGTAAACCACTAGCTGCTGCACTAATTTCGGTATTATCGCTGTTGTAATCCCATGCTCGAAGGTTCGCTCCAAAAGACATACCTTTTGCTTGTGCCGAAATCCCCGTAGCAATCATTGTTCCTGAAGTATGGGTGGCATGCTCGTCAAATGTAGTAGCATTATCTTGCTGAGTAACACGCCCCGTAAGCTCAACATGGCTGGAATATACACGCCCTCCATCCCAGATACCAAGCTTGCCAGTCATGTAACTACTATTACCACTGAGGCTCAATCCTAAACTTCCACCTGTATACAATGACGTAGTTCTAGTGGCGGCTGCGGCTTTGGCATTGCTGTGCGTAATAAGGTAAAGCGGTTGGCCTGTTGCATCGAGGCCTTTCAAGGAATAAACCCTTCCATCTTTATAAACACCATTAATTGGCCAGTTTTTAGATTTGGCTACTTCTAGTGCCTTTTGATATTCACTTTCCTCCTGCTTACTAATTTCTAGTGAGACAGCTTGTTGTTTGTTTTGTTGTGAAGTAGAGTAAAGACTCTTCTCTTGACTAAAGGTGAGATGCGTGAGGAAGAGTAAATACAATAAAAGTATTTTTTTCATACAATCGGTTGGTTACAAATGAAAGGGAAAACTACGTATTTTGCTGAATACTTACGTTACAAATATGACAGTTTTTTTGAAAGAAGCGTTGCGTAGTATTTTCAACTAAAACAAATAAGCCTTAGTACAACTCGTACCAAGGCTTATTTGTTAATGGTATTAAGGATGAATACTGAGTTTTAAGTAATATTAATTTTACATTCACAATTCACAACTCAGCACTTACACTTAGAGCATTTCAGCTTCTCTTTTCTTGTTTACACTTGCCGAAACCCAAATACTGATTTCATACAAACCAAACAATGGGGTTGCAACCAATAATTGTGAAATCACATCTGGCGATGGAGTAATAATAGCGGCTACAATCAAAATAACAATCAGTGCATGTCGGCGATATTCTCTCATAAATGATGGTGTCAGAATACCCACACGTGAAAGCACAAAAGAAATCATCGGTAACTGGAAGGTAAGTCCACAGGCCAATGTCATCATTGACAATAAAGATATATAGTCGTTAATATCAAATTGGTTCTGGATACTTTCGTCTAATTTGAAATTAGCTAAGAAGTTAATAGCCATTGGCGATACCACAAAGTAGCCAAAACTTACACCCATAAAAAACAAAAGTGATACCCAAAATACAGCTCCACGCGCAGCTTTTTTCTCTGTATCTTTCAATCCTGGACGAATAAATTTCCATATTTCCCAGAAAAAATACGGGAATGCAAACATCAAACCTACGATAATCGACTGGGTAAGCGCCATCATAAATTGACCTGATACTTCGCGGCTTTGCAAAATAAAATTGGCCTGTTCAAAACAAAGCCCTTCCATACCTGTAGCATCGGCTACTTTACACAACATTCGGTTGGTCCAGAAGTCAGACTTGGCAGGTCCCATAATGATTCCTCCAAAAATTTCTTCTCTGTATATCCAAGCAGCAATCGTAAATATCAAAATTGAGGCAATTGAGCGTAATAAATGCCAGCGAAGCTCTTCTAAGTGCTCTACGAAGGTCATTTCCTTTCCTTCGATACCTTCTTCTAGTTCTTCGTCAAATTCTTGGTCTAGTGCCATTAGTCAGTTTAAAAATTAAAATGAGATGTTGTATCGAGCAAATACCTGAAAGTCTTTTACTTACAGGAAAACAAACAAGATGAAGCCAAAAATCGAGTAACGTATTTTTTATACAAAACTAAATCTTGAAAGCTCCTTGCCAGATAAGTTCGTTTTTGACAACGAAATATATCAAGTGCTTATTCGCAAAGTTACACGAAAAAAGCAAAAAACCCTGACAACCTTTGTAGGTGTCAGGGTTTTTTCATATCGACAAAATCAGAGAATTATTTGTAAAGTGGGAAGTTTTCAACCCATTTGTTTACTTCTGATTTTACTGAAGCAATGTAAGTTTCGTTGTCATGGTTCATCAATACGCTATCGATAAGGTCAACAATGTGCAACATTTCAGCTTCTTTCATGCCTCTTGTTGTCATGGCAGCAGTACCTACACGCATACCCGATGTTACAAATGGAGATTTGTCATCGAATGGCACCATGTTTTTGTTGATCGTAATATCAGCTTTTACCAAAGTATTTTCAGCCAATTTACCAGTCAATCCTTTTGGACGAAGGTCAATCAACATCAAATGGTTGTCTGTACCACCCGAAATGATTTTGTAACCTTTGTCTAAGAATGCCTGAGCCATAACTTTAGCATTTTTCTGTACTTGTTCAGCATATACTTGGAAATCGTCAGTCAACGCTTCACCAAAAGCAACTGCTTTAGCAGCGATTACGTGCTCCAAAGGACCACCCTGAGTTCCTGGGAATACAGCGCCGTCTAAACAAGCAGACATTGTTTTCAAATCACCTTTCAATGTTTTGAAACCGAATGGGTTTTCAAAATCCTGACCCATCATAATCAAACCACCACGAGGACCACGCAACGTTTTGTGTGTTGTTGTAGAAACGATATGGCAATGTTGCATTGGGTTATTCAACAAACCTTTTGCAATCAAAGCAGAAGGGTGAGAAATATCTGCCAACAACAAAGCACCTACTTGGTCAGCGATGTTACGCAAACGAGCATAATCCCAGTCACGAGAATACGCAGATGCACCACAGATAATCAATCTTGGACGCTCTTTCAAGGCTGTAGCTTCTACTTTGTCCCAGTCGATCAAACCTGTTTCTTCTTCTACACCATAAAAGAATGGTTGGAAGTATTTACCTGAAAAGTTTACTGGAGAACCATGAGAAAGGTGACCTCCGTGTGCAAGGTTGAAACCTAGGATTTTGTCGCCAGGGTTCAAGAAAGACAAAAATACTGCTGCATTAGCCTGTGCGCCAGAGTGAGGTTGCACGTTAGCCCAAGTAGCACCAAAAAGAGCTTTGGCACGTTCGATAGCGATATTTTCGATTTGGTCAACTACTTCGCAACCACCATAGTAACGTTTGCCTGGAAGACCTTCTGCATATTTGTTGGTAAGCACAGAGCCTTGCGCTTCCATTACTTGCTTAGATGTGAAGTTTTCAGAAGCAATCAATTCGATACCAAATTCTTGGCGGTGTGCTTCTTGGTTAATCAAGTTAAAAATTTCAGTATCTCTTTCGAGCGTGAAAGTTGCTGTTGCCATTTCGCAAATTGTGATTGAATAATTGTGAGGTTGGTTTTGTATTAACAAATCATTAAATAATGATAAAAACCAAGCGTTTCTTGTATTAACACAGTAAAAATACTCTTAAAAAATGGATTGTGAAAACATTTTTTTACGCTTATCAGGCAATTTTTCAATTAGCCTTAGTCTCGCAACCCTTTATTTTTCAGGTTATTAGTAGAAAGTTTTAATTTCTAGGAAAAGTAAAAAGATTAAGCACTGGCAAAGAAGAGTTTAGGTGTTTTTACTAGACAAACTTGTTAGATTTAGTGATTCTTTTAAAATGAGTTTTAGGGATAGAGACGCAATGCTTTGTCAATAATATCAAAAGGCGTTCAAAATTAGTTTTTCGAACGCCTTTTTGAAAAAATTACAATGGTTCAACCCCTGAATTCAAATAAACAAGATTTACAAGAACAATGGACTTTTATATTGATAGAGTTCCACTCGGATATGTAATTTTCCTAGTTGAGACTTCTTATACGGAGCTTTAAGAGCTTCTTGAGGGATTAATACAATATTGTAAAGGTCAACTGGCGCTGAACTGTCTTCTGTGATAATTTCTTTTCTGATTTTGCCTTTTTTTAGGGCTACAAATGGAGTTGTAGTTCCAGAATCTCCCCACTCTTCTTTTATATCATACCATGAGGACTTATCATAAGAGTTTATTACAGATAGCAGGGCATCATTTTCCAGATAGCCTTCAATCGTAATTTTATGTAAACTCGCTCTAAATGGCGTATGTACACTATAAGAGGCAATACTTAAATAGTTTTCATAAATATCAAAATCCCAGACTCTCTGTAAGGTATAATGCCTGATGACAAAAAATGAGATAAGAAGCCCAATGCCTAAAAGAACTTTTTTCATGTTGTTGTAGAAGTTATGTTTATGTTAGATAATTTGTGAGAACTAGAATTTGTCTCCTTATAGATAAAGTGCTGAGAGGATTTTACGGAAAAACTTATAAAAACAATGGACTTTTATATTGATAGAGTTCCACTCGAATATGTAATTTCCCTACTTGAGAATTCTTGTAAGGAGCTTTAAGAGCTTCTTGCGGTATTAGTATAATATTGTAAAGGTCAACTGGCGCAGAAAGAACATCAGTGATAATTTCTTTTCTGATTTTGCCTTTTTTTAGGACTATAAATGGATGTTGGATATATGATTTACCCCAATCCTCCTTTCTTTCATACCAACGTGAATCATCAGCATAATAAATGACTGACAATAAGGCATCATTTTCCAAATATCCTTCAATTGTTATTTTATGTAAACTCGCGCGAAATGGCGTATTTACGCTAGAACACGTGATGCCTCCATCCATTTCATAAATATCAAAATCCCAGACTCTCTGTAAGGTATAATGCCTGATGACAAAAAATGAGATAAGAAGCCCAATGCCTAAAAGAACTTTTTTCATGCTTTTGTAGAAGTTATGTTTATGTTAGATAATTTGTGAGAACTAGAATTTGTTTTTTAGACCCTATCTTTACCTAGTGCCAGTGACAAATGGAATGATAAAGTTATAAACTTTTGAAAGAATAGGTCCAAGTCACAGACTTGAACCAGTTGTAGGATAGACTACAGAGAATTAAACCAAAGCCCCCAAAGTTAAAGTCATGAAAATAATTATTTCAGAAGGTAGGTATTCAGAATCATTTTTCAAAAGAATAGAATCATTTTTAGTTCCTATCATCAAATCAGAAGTTGTTCCCTATGTGAAAGAATCACTTTTGGCTGTGCGGGTTTCCATACCTAAAATTGATAAAAATGGTTTTATGTACTTCGGCATTATTGACGTGATGGTTGCAAAAGCCGCATTGAGTATATGGGGAAGCGAAGTAGAACTTCACTGGCGTTCATCAGATGGCAGTATTGTGTTAGCTTCTGATGATG
>NZ_JBMLSD010000497.1:0-9545 GCF_049240685.1 Flectobacillus sp. | reverse complement strand
CCAAAGCCGAAAACTTAAATTTACATTCACAATTCACAACTCATAATTCAGCACTATTACTTATACTTAGATGTGTTGCCCCTTTCGCCTGTTCACCAAATTACCATTTA
Organism: Flectobacillus sp.; assembly: GCF_049240685.1. Taxonomy (NCBI): domain Bacteria; kingdom Pseudomonadati; phylum Bacteroidota; class Cytophagia; order Cytophagales; family Flectobacillaceae; genus Flectobacillus; species Flectobacillus sp. The sequence goes on along the minus strand of NZ_JBMLSD010000497.1, from coordinate 9,435 downwards.
TCCAAAAACAATTATGCTTAAAAAATTACTCTTCTGTTTAACATTGACTCCTTACTATTTACAGGCTCAAGACAGTACTGCACTTCGTTTTGCGCAGTATATTTCGGTGCCAGAATTAAAAAAACATTTAACCTATATCGCATCCGACGAGCTAGCGGGGCGCCGTACGGGTACTGCTGGACAAAAAAAGGCGGCTCAGTATATAGCCAAACATTTTGAGAGCCAAGGTTTATTACCAATCGTAAAAGATAGCCTCAATGGAAATAGTTTTATTCAACCATTTTATATTAAAAGGTATTTCTTAGAACAATATAGTGTCATTCATAGGCCTAAGACACAACATCTCAAAGGGCGTGGAGTGATACCGACCGAAAATGTATTGGGCTTTATTGAAGGCACAGACAAAAAAGACGAGGTTGTGGTTATTACAGCACATTACGACCATTTAGGAAAAGATCAAGGAAAGGTGTACAATGGAGCCGATGATGATGGCTCAGGCACCTCTACGATTTTGGCTTTGGCTACAGCCTTTGCGGAGGCGCAAAAAGCAGGATACAAACCTTCAAGAAGTATTTTGCTGATGACTGTAGCGGGAGAAGAAATGGGATTATTGGGCTCTGAATTTTATACAGAACATCCTATTATTCCTCTTGAAAAAACAGTTTGTAACCTCAATATCGATATGGTAGGGCGTATCGATCATTATCATGAAGAAGAAAAAGACCCCAATTACATCTATGTGATTGGTTCAGATAAAATGAATCCCAAATTGGACAATCTTTTAAAAAATACCAACGATACCTACACCCACTTGTCGCTAGATTATGCTTATAGCTCAGAGATGCACCCATTGCAGCTATATTATCGCTCCGATCACTACAATTTTGCCAAGCATAATATCCCAATTATCTTTTTTACCAACGGAGAGCATGACGACTATCACAAGCCAACCGACGATGTGGATAAGATAGAATTTGACATTTTGCAAAAACGTGCGCAACTATTCTTTTTTCTGGCTTGGCGCATTGCTAGAGGCGAATTTTAAGGGATTTTAGACGAAAAACAGAATAATATTTTTCTTAGAAAGTTTTTGAAAAATTAAATAAATACAATTTTAGGCTTCCTTTTTCGGCTCAATCTATTACCTTTGTGCAATTTTTGAGCATATCCTTCCTTGGTTACCGCTATGTAATTTAAGGATGTTCTACAAAAATTGCACTCCGATAATTAGGTATTTGCTAATGATTAGATTTTTTGGAGCGTATGCACGTAGCATATTTCAATGAATTATTGACTTCTCAATAGCAAACTGCTGAAAATCAGTACTGAATACTTTTATTTTACGTATTATTTCAAAACTAACATAAAGTACAGCCGTGCCTAAAGACACATCCATCAAGTCCGTTCTCATTATCGGTTCAGGTCCAATTATCATCGGTCAGGCTTGCGAATTTGACTATTCTGGCTCGCAAGCAGCGCGTTCACTTCGTGAAGAAGGAATCGAGGTTATTTTGATTAACTCGAATCCTGCCACGATTATGACAGACCCTCTCAATGCAGACCATGTTTATCTGAAGCCACTTGAGAAAAAGTCTATTATTGAAATCTTAGAGAAACACAAAGTCGATGCCGTTTTGCCAACTATGGGTGGTCAGACGGCATTAAATTTAGCTATCGATTGCGACGCTGCAGGTATCTGGGAAAAATACGGTGTACGTATCATCGGTGTAGACATCAAAGCAATTGAAACTACCGAAGACCGCGAGAAGTTCCGTTTGAAAATGCTAGAAATTGGTGTTGGCGTTTGTAAAGGTCGTACTGCACGTTCTTTCTTGGAGGGTAAAGAAATTGCGCAGGAAACTGGCTTCCCATTGGTTATTCGTCCTTCGTTTACCTTGGGTGGTACTGGTGGTGGTTTTGTTAATGAGCCAAAAGATTTTGACGCTGCTCTTAACAAAGGTTTGCACGCTTCGCCTGTACACGAAGTATTGGTTGAGCAGTCTATCATGGGATGGAAAGAATATGAACTTGAGTTGTTGCGTGACAACTTGGGCAACGTAATCATTATCTGTTCTATCGAAAACTTCGACCCAATGGGTATTCACACTGGTGACTCGATTACCGTAGCGCCAGCGATGACTTTGCCAGACACTATCTACCAAAAGATGCGTGATATGGCCATCAAGATGATGAATGCTATTGGTACATTTGCGGGTGGTTGTAACGTTCAGTTTGCCTTGAATCCTGACAACGACGATATCATCGCTATCGAAATTAACCCTCGTGTATCTCGTTCTTCGGCTTTGGCTTCAAAAGCAACGGGTTATCCAATTGCTAAAATCGCTGCTAAAATGGCGATTGGCTACAACCTCGACGAATTAACTAACGCTATCACAGGTTCAACTTCTGCGTTCTTTGAACCAGCGCTTGACTACGTGATTGTAAAAGTACCACGTTGGAACTTTGATAAATTCCACGGAGCTGACAAATCTTTGGGTCTCCAAATGAAGTCAGTAGGTGAGGCTATGGGTATTGGTCGTAACTTCCAAGAGGCATTGCAAAAAGCTTGTCAATCACTCGAAATCAAACGTAATGGTTTGGGTGCAGATGGCAAAGGCTTGCGCGATCAGGATGCTATCATGAAGTCATTGGCTAATCCATCTTGGAATCGTCTTTTCCATATCTACGATGCCTTCAAAATGGGTATCTCATTCAAAACTATCCGCAACGCTACTAAGATTGACAAATGGTTCTTATACCAAGTGGAAGACTTAGTAAGAGTGGAAAATGAACTAGAGAAATACACACTTCAGTCTGTACCAAAAGCATTATTGGAAGAGGCAAAACACAAAGGCTTTGCTGACCGCCAAATTGCTTATGCTTTACGTTGTTTAGAATCTGAAGTATACGACTTGCGTACAAGCTACGGTATCACTCGCGTTTACAAATGTGTGGATACTTGTGCTGCTGAGTTCGAAGCAAAAACTCCTTATTTCTACTCATCATTCTCGCAAGGTTCAGAAACGCTTGATAATGAGTCGGTAGCAACTGATAAGAAAAAGGTAATTGTATTGGGTTCGGGTCCTAACCGTATTGGTCAAGGTATCGAATTTGACTACTCTTGTGTACATGGTATTTTGGCAGCAAAAGAGGCAGGTTATGAGGCAATCATGATTAACTCAAACCCTGAAACAGTTTCGACTGACTTTGATATCGCTGATAAATTATACTTTGAACCAGTATTCTGGGAGCACGTTTATGATATTATCCAACACGAAAAACCAGAAGGCGTTATCGTTCAGTTGGGTGGTCAGACGGCGCTTAAATTAGCTGAGAAATTATCGAAATATGGTATCAAAATTATTGGTACATCTTTCGAAGCCCTTGACTTAGCTGAAGACCGTGGTGCGTTCTCTACTTTGTTGAAAGAAAACGATATTCCTTATCCTAAATTTGGAGTTTGTGAAGATGCTGACAACGCAGTAGAATTGGGTCGTCAATTGGGTTATCCTTTGTTGGTTCGTCCTTCTTACGTATTGGGTGGACAATCAATGAAGATTGTAATCAACGAGCAAGAATTGGAGCAACACGTAGTAGATATCTTACGTGATATTCCAGGTAACAAAATTTTGCTTGACCACTTCCTTGAGAATGCTATCGAAGCAGAAGCGGATGCAATTTGTGATGGCGAAGATGTTTACATCATTGGTATCATGGAGCACATCGAGCCTGCGGGTATCCACTCTGGTGACTCTCACTCGGTATTACCTCCATTCGATTTGTCTGAAAATGTAATTCGTCAAATCGAAGAACATACTAGAAAAATTGCAGTGGCGCTTCAAACAAAAGGTTTGATTAATATTCAGTTTGCCGTTAAAGACGAAGTAGTGTACATTATCGAGGCAAACCCTCGTGCTTCGCGTACGGTACCATTTATCTGTAAAGCATACCAAGAGCCGTACGTAAACTACGCTACTAAAGTAATGCTAGGTGCTAAATTGAAAGATTTTAACTTCGCTCCAAAGAAAAACGGTTGGGCTATCAAGATTCCTGTATTCTCATTCAACAAATTCCCGAATGTAAATATGGAACTAGGACCCGAAATGAAATCTACAGGTGAAGCTATTTACTTTATCGATTCATTGAAAGATGATTTTTTCCGCAAAGTGTATAGCGAACGTAATTTGTATCTTTCTAAATAGAAAAATCCTAATTAAAGATTAGAAAAGGGCTTTGGGTGCTAGTTACTCGAAGCCCTTTTTCGTAGAAGTTAGTAGGCAAAATAAAATTTAACTATTGGGCTTTCGACAAAAACATATCTGTAGTTACTAAAAAACATGTTAAAACTCTTTGCCTAGTGCCTGTTGCCTAAAGCAGATACGACTACCTTAGACAATTAAAATTCAATCTTCTGACCTATAGCTGTTCTTAATTTTTCTAACGAATCCATTACCTCTATCAATAGCTCAAACATCGTTTTGGTGGTCTTAAAGTTGAGGAAAATTAATCATGAAAAATAACATTATTCTTTTTAGCTTTCGGCTTTCAACTATAGACATTCTGAAAAAAGCAGTTTAAAACACTTTGCCTAGTGCCTAAAGCCTATTGCCTAATGGACACAGTTTAAAGTGTTCCCTGATTATGAATGTGTTATAAGTGTCTGATATATAATAAATTATTAGCTTTTTTTACTTAATACAAAGCTCAAATGACTCAAAAAGAAATTATATTTCATAGCTCAGCGATTATTGCATTTGTGTTTTTGCCAGTGCTCTTGTATCCACATCCACCAGAGGCTGAGAATGTTTTTCTTGCTGCTCCAACTATCCGAGATTTTATTGGAAATGCTTTAATGATGATATTTTTCTACATCAATTATTATTACTTTATCCCGAAAGTCTATCTAAACAAGCAATATTTTGTTTATGCAGGGATACTTGTTTTTTTCTTGTTTTTAATTTGTTGGCTTCCGTCTATTATTACTGGACGATTTGTCCCAAATAACTTTTCGGAGGGAGCTCTACCGCCTTTTCCTCATCGTTTACCCCAACATTTTACCCCCAAACCTAGTGAAGGTTCATTTATCATGGAGGTAAAACATCATATTTTTGTTTATGGAATTGTCATACTTTTTTCAATTTTGTTACATACGCGCAACAGATTATTAAAGGCTGAAAATGAAAAATTGCAAGCAGAACTTTTTAATTTAAAAGCCCAGATTCACCCGCATTTTTTGTTCAATACACTCAATAGTATCTATGCTTTAGCAATTCGGAAAGATGATAAAACAGCCGATACGATTATTCAGCTTTCGGAGTTTATGCGATATTTGCTAAAAGATGTAAATCAAAATCTAGTTTCTCTTGAGAAGGAAATTACTTACATAGAAAACTATATAGATTTACAAAAGACACGTTTGAGAAGAAGTGTGACGATAGAATATGTGTGTTCTGGAAATTTTTCGTCGAAACAAATTGCGCCACTTTTATTATTTAATTACATCGAAAATGCCTTTAAACACGGAGTTAATCCAGAAGAGAATTCAAAAATTAGGATTAATATCAGCCTAGTTAATCAACTTTTGAGTTTGGAGGTAACTAATAACATCGTTACTCAACAAAATAATGAAAGCTCATTATATATCGGAATGCCTAATACTGAGGAGCGTCTCAATTTGCTTTATCCCCAAAAATATTTCTTGAACATCAAAAAAACAGAAGCAACCTATACGGTATTACTTCAAATTCAATTATTATGATAAAAGCTATTGCACTAGACGACGAAGAACCCGCTCTTGAGATAATAGAGTTCTTTTGCCAACAAGTGGAAGGAATCGAACTCTTAAAGGTCTTTACCAAAAGCTCGGAGGCTCGATTGTTTTTGGAGGAACATTCGGTGGATTTGATTTTTTTAGATATCAAAATGCCTGCCATTTCGGGAATAGATTTTTTTAAAGATATTTCGCAAGACATCATGGTTATTTTTACAACAGCATTTAGTGAATATGCTGTTGAAGGATTTGAATTAAATGCTGTTGACTATTTGTTAAAACCTTTTACACTACCGCGTTTCAAATTAGCTGCCCAAAAAGCAATTGATTTAAAACATTTTCATCGTCAAAATCAGCAATCCTATTTATACTTTAGAGTCGATTATAGCTTAGTGAAAGTTCTTATGATAGATATTCTCTACATAGAAAGTTTTGATAATTACCTCAAAATTCACTTGTTGAATCAAAAACCTTTGATGGTACGAATGACCATGAAGGCTATCCTAGAAAAGCTCCCTGATGATGAATTTATTAGAATTCACCGTTCTTTTATCGTAGCCTTAAAGTATATCAAGTCGGTAAGAAATAAAGTGATTTCTATAGCCAACGAAGAGCTAGTATTGGGGAGTAGTTATGAGAAAAGTTTCTTTGAGATTTATGGAAAATGAAAGGAGAAATTAATAGCCAAAAGTCTATTCACCACAACAATTGCCCTATTCACCCCCAAGTGGTAATATTTCGGATGTTATGGTTGTCTTAAATTATTAAAAGACAAAATTAACATCAATACAATTATGAAATTAAAATCTCTTGGTCTAAGCTTCTTATGCTTTTTTATCTTTTGGGGAGTACAAAGTTGTAAAGAAAGTTCAACAACAATCACCCCAACAAGCGCTAGTGTTACTGCACTCAATTGTTCTTCTGTAACCTTTTCAGCCACAGCAACTAGCGGAACGGCCTATTCTGGCACGGCTACTATTGCTTATACTGGTGGTAATGCTGCAGCGTATACGGCTAGTACTGTCAGCTCGACGGGCGTTACGGGCCTAACAGCAACCTTATCGGCAGGTACTTTGGCTAGTGGCGCTGGTACGCTAAGCTATTCGATTACAGGTACGCCTAGTAGCTCTGGTACTGCTGCTTTTGCCATCACGGTCGGAGGACAATCTTGCACATTTAATCTGACTGTAGCCGCAGCGTCTTCGGGTTCTGGTAGCACCACCACCACGGGCTCAGTGGCTAAAGTAGTCGAACTGGCTAATGCTTTCTTAGCTACTTTGTCGACTTCTCAGCAATCTTCTGTTGTATTAACCTTGAATTTGACCAATGCCAAAAAATGGTCGAATTTGCCATGTGGCGTACAATGTCGTCAAGGATTAGCATTTAGTACCTTGAGCGCCACACAATTGGCTGCTGCTAAGGCGGTTATTCAAGCTGCTAGTGGCTCTACAGAAAATGAAGGATATAGTGAATTTTTACAAATCAATGCCGCAGATGATGTTTTAGCAACAAAATCAGGTGGTGGATATTCATCGGGATATTATATCATTGCCTTCTTAGGTACGCCAAGTACTACAGGCAAATGGATGCTACAATTTGGTGGACACCATTACGCGCAAAGTGTTACTTATGAAGCTGGAGCAGTAGTAAGTACAACTCCATCGCATCAGGGTATCGAGCCAAAAAGTTGGACAAGTAATGGCGTAACTTATTCGCCGATGGCAGACGAAAGAAATGTAATGGCAAATATGCTAGCTTCATTTACTACTGCTGAGTTAGCTTCTGCAAAAATTACCTCAACTTTCTCGGATGTAACCATGGTTCCGGGGTCTACTACAAATACTTTCCCAACTACTAAATTGGGGGTAAAAGTGAGTACTCTTAGCACTGCTGCACAGGCAAAAGTATTGGCAGCCATGATGCCTTGGCTTAATGATTTGGACGATGCTTCTGCGGCAGCATTTACCAAAATCTATCAGAATGAATTAGCCGATACTTATGTAACTTACGCTAGCAATACAAGTGGAACTTCTGGAAATGCTGCTACCTTTTTTACTGCTAATACTGATTACGTTCGTATCGATGGACCAAGTGTTTGGATAGAGTTTATATGTCAGACAGGCGTGGTTTATCCTTCCGAAATCCACTATCATTCTGTGTATAGAGACCATAAAAGGGATTATATAGGCTTATGATAATCCTGAAAAAATCATTTATCAGCCATTTTTCATTAAGAAAATGGCTGATAATTAAAATAGTAGCGCTTGCTTGGCTTGGAAATATACCCCTTTTACTAGCTCATCAAACCCCAAGTACAGTGGTTTTATTAGACTTCAGCCCCAAACAGGTGACTGTTGAACTTCAATTGCCTATTGGTGAATTGGAATTAGCTTTTGGACAAAATCTAAGCAAAAATCCAGAGCAAATCATTCCGAGAATGGGACCGCAAATCAAGGAATATTTGTTGGCTCATATTCATCCAATGGTAGCCAAAGATCAACCTTGGAAGGTAGAAGTAAAAGATATGGCTTTGCAAAAAAGTGAACAAACGTACAGCGGCCCATTTCAAGAAATCATTGTACACTTGTTACTTACTCCGCCCCAAGGAGCAAGTACTCGTAATTTTATATTCGATTACGATGTCATTATGCATCAATTGGTTACGCACAGCGCTTTAGTTTTGTTAAGAAGCGATTGGGAGGCTGGCAAAACACATTCAGAACCAACTGAAATTGGAGTGATACGAGTTGATACAAAGACAACCCTTATTTATCCATTGGCCATAAATTTGGCGGAAGGAAGTTTCTGGAATGGCTTTAAGGGAATGTTTGCATTGGGTCAAGATCATATCAAAGAAGGTATCGACCACCTCATGTTTTTACTCGTGTTGCTGTTACCAATTCCACTGAGTTTTTCTAAGAAAAAATGGGAAACACCTCGCTCCATTCGAGAGAGTTTGTTACAAATCGTAAAAATTGTTTCAGCATTTACACTTGGACATTCATTGACACTTTTGATTGGAGCTATGGACTGGGTAGTATTGCCAAGTAAATGGATTGAAATCCTGATTGCGTTCTCTATTCTAGTTTCTGCTATTCATGCAATTCGTCCAATTTTTGCAGGAAAAGAAATGTTTGTTTCACTAGGTTTTGGTCTTATACATGGACTTGCGTTTGCCAATACCTTAATCGATTTTAACCTTGATAGCCAAAGTATTATAATCAGTGTATTGGGTTTTAATTTAGGTATTGAAGTAATGCAACTATGGATTATTTTAATGGTTATTCCATGCCTCATTTTTCTAAGTAGAACCGCTTATTATTCTTTTTTCAGAGTTATGGCTGCTATATTTGCTGGTATCGCTGCCTTGGCTTGGATGATGGAACGATACACACAAAAGGTAAATCTAATGAGTGCTATTCTTAATAAAAGTGCAGCCTATTTAGATCAGGCTTTAATAACAATGGCGCTTGTCTCATTATTACTATTCGTTTATAATAAATACAAAGCTCTCAATTGAGTGGTTTTGGGGCTTTTTCCCAACGAGGGAAAACTTTTAGACAAATAGTTTTAATAGGTTTTTGAGAACTTCTGAGATGTTTTTGTCGAAAGCACAAATTCACTCACATGATGCATTAGGCTAGAAGTATAAAAGTGTTTTTTAG
>NZ_JBMLSD010000496.1:0-1076 GCF_049240685.1 Flectobacillus sp. | reverse complement strand
AACAATCCTTTTGGCTGTCCAGTTGTCCAAATAGTGTCATAGTATTTTACAAAAAACACTTTCATACCATCTTTGGCAGAGATACCGCTGGCGGTGAGTTTACTTTCTTCAAACACGTAGCGTAATTGTTTTAGGTTGGTGATACTGCCAATATAGTTTTTAAACTGCTCAATATCAATTTCAGCAGGGTTTTTGTAACTTTTGTACTCATAAAAACGTATCCAGTTATCATCTGCTGGCGTAACCTCGTGCATCTCGATATCAAACTTGCAATTTTTACAGCTAAGATCGCCACCATCAAATTTCAAATCCATCTGTTTTACCTTGCTGGGGTCTAAGGTGTTCATTTGCCTAAGTGAGTGCCATGTGCCTTCTTGCATGCCAGAGGCTGAGTTTGTTACGCCGTCTCTGATACCCTTTGCACCTGGTAAGTCTGCAAATTTGTTTACGGTTTCTTCCAATAAATTCAAGTGATAGTCTAAGCCCCTTTTGCCCCAAAAGCTAACATTGCCATTGATCGTAGCCATTTTGGCTAAGTCGTCTGACAGACCTGAGCCAAATACTTTTTGTATCTTGGGGTTGGTAAGCATACCACTAATTTTTGTTAGATAAGCAATGTCTTTGCGTAATTCACTGCGCGTCTGCAATACCTCCCACGCCTCAAAGGCTTTGCCCTGATTGAGTACTCCCAAAATGGCATCTTCCGCATCTGCAAAATCCTCTAAGAATTTGTCTTTCTGGGCATCGGTTAAGGTCTTAAATTTAGTATATAAATTTGGAAAATTGTTAATGAGGTTGTCTGCCAAACAGTTGGTATTGTGTACCAAGAGGTGGTTTTTGCCTACAAAATAATTGTTGTTGTTGCTTACCGTAAAGTTATACACTTGTACGGTAGTGTCTTTGTTGGTTTTGCCTCTTAGTACAATAGGGGTTTTGTCGAGGCTAAATAGGGTATCTCCTTCCACTAGTGCCTCGGCAGAAAGGTACTTATGCCTTGCATAAAATGGGTGGTTGGGTGTGGTGGCTATACGCTCGCCTGTGCTTAAACTCAATATCAATAATCCCGTTACCCAATG
>NZ_JBMLSD010000495.1:0-8655 GCF_049240685.1 Flectobacillus sp. | reverse complement strand
ACTTAATTTATTCTCAAGATTTAAGAATCTATACAACAATCCATTTTCTCTGTAAAAAATTACTCTTTTATGGCAATAGTTGGTAATCTACTCAAAAAAGGTATCGGTTTAACTGCGGTGATTCAACGTAAAAAAACTAATCATGCCAAACTTCAAAAAAAGACTTTAGTTAAGCTGCTCAACAAAGCAAGATTTACTCAATTTGGTGACAAATACAACTTTGAGGATATCATGAATGCAGCCTTGTTTTCGGATGATAAAGAATATTATACAAAATTCAAAAACCAAGTACCTGTTTATGACTACAACAAAATGTATAGTGAATGGTGGTACAAGGCGCACGCAGGCGAGAAAAACGTATCTTGGCCAGGTAGAGTCAAATACTTTGCCTTGAGTTCGGGTACTTCTGAGGCGGCTTCAAAGCACATTCCTGTTACAAAAGATATGGTGAAGGCTATCCATAGAACTTCTATCCGCCAGATTTTATCCTTGAGTGCTTATAAAAACCTTCCTCCTCAATTGTACGAAAAGGGGTATTTGATGCTTGGAGGAAGCACCGAATTACAAAACATGGGACAGCATTTTGAGGGTGATTTGAGCGGGATTACCGCTGGAAAAATTCCTTTCTGGTTTGAACGTTTTTACAAACCTGGTAAAAAAATTGCCGCAACCAAGGATTGGAGCGAAAAGTTGGACAAAATCACAAAACAAGCCAAAAACTGGGATATCGGATTTATCGTGGGCGTTCCTGCTTGGATTCAACTTTTAATGGAAAAAATTATCAAGGAATATGGTGTCAACAATATTCATGATATTTGGCCAAACTTAGAAGTTTTCTGTCATGGTGGGGTTAGTTTTGAACCATACAAACAGGGTTTTGAAAAACTTTTGGGTAGACCCATCACTTATATTGAAACTTATTTGGCCTCTGAGGGCTTTCTAGCTTATCAAACGCATCCTAACAGCGATATGCGTTTGGTGCTAAATAATGGCATTTTCTTTGAATTTGTACCTTTCAATGAAAATAATTTCGACGCTGACGGGGTTATGGTTGAGCGTCCCGAAACACTCATGATTGACGAGGTAGAAGAAGGGAAAGAATATGCCTTACTGATTTCGACGGTATCGGGCACTTGGCGATATTTGATTGGCGATACAATCAAATTTACCAATAAAAAGAATGCTGAAATAGTTATCACAGGTCGAACTAAACACTTTTTAAGTCTTTGTGGCGAGCACCTTTCCGTTGATAATATGAATAAAGCTATCGAATTAGCGTCCAAACATTTCAATATTGATATTCGCGAATTTACAGTAGTAGGAAAAAAAGTAGAATCTACCTTTGCACATCACTGGTATGTAGGTACGAAGGATTATGTTAAAGAGGAAGATTTACAAGTATTTATTGATAAAACACTCTGTGAAATCAACGACGACTATCCTGTTGAAAGAAAGCACGCACTTCGAGAAATGAAAGTTCATGTGTTACCAGCAGAAACTTTCTACGACTTTTTGGCTTCAAAGGGTAAAACTGGTGGCCAAAATAAGTTTCCTAGGGTGATAAAGAAAAAAGAACAAATTGAGGATTGGGAAAATTTCTTGTCGAAAGAAAAATAGGCTATCCCTTATTTAGTGAATAAGTGATGTGTATCTCCACAGTAGAGACGCAAAGAAAGTGTCTTGGCTGATTGAAAATCTAGCATGATAGCATCAAAAAGGCGATCGGAAATTATTTTTCGACCGCCTTTTTTTTGATGAAAACTTCGAAGATAATCCCAATCTAAAAATTCGGGCTGAAACATGATTGATGAATCCACCAAAATATCTGTCAATCGCCAATTTCAAAGCGTAGTCTCTCTGTAGCTCAAACTTTCATGATTCCAAAGCTCATTTTATCAAATTCCTTGCAGCTTGAAGCAAGTGTCTTTCTTGGTGAATAATCAAAAAGTACAGCGCATCACAGTATTTCAAAGACAAATAATTGGCAATGGAGATAGGGATTTTTATTTGATTGAGTTGATAGTTTTGAGCAAGCTTGAGAATTTCCAAAAGATTATTTTGATGTAAAATAAAAGTATCTAGCACTTCAAAAGCTGGAAGTTCGGACGAAGGAATATAGCCTTTCATTGCCTTAAACTTGCCTTTGCCAGTAAAGGGATGCATACTTTTGATTGCCAATTTGCCCAACCAAGTAGATTTTATCGGGTGGTTTTGAGGAAATTGTTTTTGAGAAAACATTCTTTCTCGAAAACTTGGCAAATAATAATCACTGTAGGCATTGAGATGCGCTAAACATTGGACAACACTCCACCCACCTGTTTCGCTGGGCTTCAGCAGGTTTCCTGCATCGATTGACTTTCGCCATTGCAACACCTCATTCAATTGTTTTTCTGCGAGTTGCGTCAAAAAACAAAGTAATTCTTCCTTTGTATCAAAATAGGTTAATGTCATTTTTAAAAAAAATTGATTTCGGGACAAAGGTAGAAATACCAACAATGATAAATCTTGGTATTTTCTAAGATTCACAATTTGACGGAATTAAGAAGCTTACTGAAATTGGTGGCATCAATTCCAATGTAATTGGCTAAATATTTATGAGGAATAATTTGAAGAATATGAGGGCTTCTTTTCAACAATATTCTAAATTTTTCTTCTGCAGAAAAACATTGTATTTCAACCAATCTTTCGAGCAAACCGCCGAAAGCAAATAGCAAACCTTCAAACAATAATTGATTAATTGCAGGATAGGCTTTACCTAAATTTCGTACTTCACTGATAGGAGCACGCAGCAAGTTAGATTTAGTGAGAGTTTCGTAGGAGTAGGGCGTCGCTCGGCCTGTAAGCATGGAGTCTAGAACGCCTCCAAAATTACCTTGATAAGTAAAAAGAATCGTAGCCTCATGTCCAATATCATCTTGATAAACAATACGTTGAACACCTTTTTGTACAAAATATAGATATTTTTCGGTAGAACCAGATTCTGTTAACACTGATTTTCTAGGGTAACTTATTGGTTTGAATAATTCATAAAATTTTCTTAATTCTTCAGCAGTAAGAATCCCAAACGTTTCTACGGTTTTTTCGAACAAACGATATGATTCCTTTGGATTATCCACGATGAAAAGTTTTAAGCATTTTTCCAATTACTTTGCCCTTCTTATACAGCAATTCACGACAATTTTGTATAGAATCAAGGAGCGTTTGTGGCCCTGTCTGAATTGCACTTACATATACCACCTCAGGTATTTCCAAAAGACTATCTAGTTCTTGAACCTGTCCAGCTATGCCATAAATAGGTTTCTGATGTTTTTTTGCATAATTCAAAACTTCTGAAAGCACTTTCCCTTGAAAAGATTGACTATCTATCCGACCTTCACCTGTAATAACAATTTCAGTTTGCTCCACAGCGGTTGACAAACCAATCGTGTCGAAAACCCACTGAGCCGCCGAAATGATTTTTCCATTCAAAAAACAAATACCTCCTGCACCCATACCACCACCAGCACCCGAACCAGCTATCTTTTGGGTATCTACAGAAAATATTTGTTTAAACAATCGATGAATATGCTCCAGACCAGAATTCAACAAGTCGGTTTGTTCTGCACTAGCTCCCTTTTGAGGTGCATATACACGAGCTGCACCATTTTCACCAAAAAGAGGGTTTATGACATCTGTGGCTATATAAAATTCGGTGGCATTAATTCTTTTATCTATTTTATCTGAATTAATGATAGCTATTTTCCCTAAGTTTTCTCCTGAGGGCTCTAAACTATTTCCTTTTTCATCCAAAAACTCATAGCCTAATGCTTTTGCCATTCCCATTCCTGCATCGTTTGTAGCACTACCTCCAACGGTCAAGAATATCCTTTTTGCCCCTTTGTCAAGCGCATGCTTCAATAAAACACCCGTTCCATAAGTAGAAGTCTTCATTACATTTCTTTCCCCTCGCTCAAGTAACTCAAGACCCGAGGCTTTTGCCATTTCGATTATAGCTGTGTGGTGTGGGGCTATCCAAAGATAATTGGCTAAGATAGGACGATGAAGGGCGTCAAAAGTTTGAACAAACTCATAAGTACCATTCAGTACGGCTTGCAAAACGGCAAGGGTTCCTTCTCCCCCATCGGCCAAAGGCTTTTGAATAATCTGCGCTTCGGGAAAGGATGAATAAATACCCTTGGCAAGTGCATTACAGACTTCTGTGGCAGGAAGGGCATCTTTAAATGAATCACAAGCAATGAGGATTTTCATGGTTAAATCATAAACTGTTTATATAAAATAGCCATGGCCGACCCAATAAAAACCAAACCAGCAATTTGATTAATACGAGTTATGATTTTGGGAGTAAGCACTTTTTTCATTTTATGTGCATAATATGAAATGAGCGATTCTGCGAGCATAGTTGCCACGAGACTCAAACAAAAGAAAACAATAATTTGCTCCAAATCAAAACGTTGAGCACCTTTCAAATAAGTCGAGGTACCAAATACTGCAATGTAATTAGAAGGGTTCAAAAGGTTTAGGAATAATCCTGATGTAAAATAATAGAGGACTGTACCAAACTTTGTTTTAGGATAAACCAGCTGAGGTTGTTGCTTAAAAATACTAATGAGCCCCAACCCTATCAACAAGACCGCACCGCCCACAGACAAATACATGTCAAAATTGTCGATTTGAGGTAAAAAAGCCGTTCCAAATACTGCTAAAAACATCAAAATAGCATCAGCGGCAGTTACACCCAAGGCTATCAACATTCCACTTTTATAACCATTATCGATACTAGTTTGAATTAATCGAAAAAAGGCTGGACCAAACGTAAAACAAAGAATAAAACCATATAAAAAACCAAAAATTGCTGCTATTATCATACAAAAAACGTATAGGTAGAATGGGAGATTTGACCCAATCACATAATTTTACATTAAATTCCTTTCAATCTCGCTACTTTCAATAAAGCTGCAATACTCAATGAATCCGTTATAGACGAATTCATTACCATTTCGACGGCTTTGGATAGACTAACCTTTTGAATTTTCAAAATCTCAGTATCGTCTGGTTCAGACTCACCAAAAGTTAGATTTTCTGCTAAATACATAAAACCGACCTCATCTGTTACCGAATTGGAAGTATGAATACGACCAAGATTTGTCCAGGTCTTTGCTTCTATTCCGGTTTCTTCCTTGAGTTCTCTTTTAGCCGAATCAAGACTTTCTTCGTGATGAGGACCTCCTCCCATTGGTATTTCCCAAGAATATTCCTCAAGGGGATATCTGTATTGTCCCACAAGCCAAGTATTTAATTCTTCGTCAAGTGGTACAATTGCGATGGCTTTATTTTTAAAATGTGCTACACCATATATGCCTGGTTCGCCGTTAGGTTTAATAACTTCTTCATGTCGAATACTTACCCATGGGTTATCATATACTTGGGTAGAAGAAGTCTTGGTCCAAGGATTTTTTTCTTTTGTCATTTCACAAAGGTAGAGTAAGAAGATGAGATACAAAACAAGAAATTTCACGATTTATTTGAACTAATCCTAAAATCATTGGGTTTTGTAAATCATTCCCTTTATTTTTCTCTAATAAAAAAACTCTCAATAGCTGGATTCTGATTTAGGCTGAAGAGGAAATTATTAGTTATCGGTATTTGTATTATCAAAAAAGATTCCGCTCAACGTGAATCTTAGAATCTGTTACTTAAATAAAATTCGGGAAAACAATCACAGGAATCCTAAATCCCTTTAAAATGTCTCCTAAATACAAAGTCATACTAGCGTCTTTTGTCGTAAGCACGCTGTTGATGATTACTAAGTTTATAGCTTATTACATGACCTATTCGAGTGCAATATTGACAGACGCTCTTGAATCGATTATCAATGTAGTTGCGAGTGGATTTGCATTTTATGCGATTTATCTGGCTTCACAGCCCAAAGATTTAAACCATCCTTATGGTCATGGCAAAATTGAATTCTTTTCGGCGGGTCTGGAAGGTGTTCTTATTGTTTTAGCAAGTATTTTTATCATATTTCACGCTGTACAAAACTTCTTTAATCCGCAACCTTTACAAGATTTACCTTTAGGGCTTGGTATTATTATTTCAGGTGTTATCATCAATTGGATTTTAGGATATTATATCGAAAAAGAAGGAATTAAATATCAATCTCCTACCTTAATTGCCGATGGCAAACATCTCAAATTGGATGCTCAAAGTGGGATTATTTTGATTATAGCTGTTGGAATAGTTGTCTTCACCAAATCGGCATGGATAGATGGAGTAGCCTCGGTAATTTTTGCGAGCTATATGGGATGGAGCGGTGTAAAAATTATACGAAAGTCTATTGGTGGTTTGATGGATGAAACCGACCAAGAAACCTTGGAAAAAGTAGTAGATATTCTGAAAAATAACAAGAAATCTGAGTGGATTGATATTCACAACTTACGTATCCAACACTATGGTGCTGACTTGCATATTGACTGTCATATCACACTACCACGATATTATAATTTGGAACTTGTACACAGCAATGTTCATGAATTTGAAGAAATACTTAGCGCTGAATTTCAGTCAGATGTAGAAATATTTATTCATGCAGACCCTTGTTTGGATGATTGTTGTTATTATTGCAAAGTTAGTGATTGTCCAATCCGTCAATTTCCCGTCACAAAGCATATCGAATGGAATCAAGTCAATTTATCTCTTAACCAAAAGCATTTCATTGAAAGCATCTAGTTATTTTGTATTCGCTTACTTCGGCATAATAATCGGTTTGAGCGGTTGCCTGCAGAGTTTTAGAATGAGTAACAATCAAATAGACGAATATTATACGTCTCATCCTCCAAGACCTATCTTTGATACGCTTGTATTCCAAGAGAAAAAAATCTTTTATGCTCAATCCAATAACCAATCCCACAAAATACTTTTCTTAATTCATGGTGCTCCAGGTGCGTGGTTTGGGTATAAGGACTATCTCAACGACAGTCTGCTGCTAACAAAATACAAAGTGATAGTTGCAGACCGATTTGGTTACAATCATTCTGATCGAAAAATAGCTGGCATAAGCGCACAAGCAGAGGCCTTTCATGCGCTCCTCTCGCAATTTAAGGATTTTGACATTACTATTCTTGGGCGTTCGTATGGTGCAGCCATCGCAGCCAAAATGGCGATAAAATATCCAGAAATGGTGAAAGAGTTATACTTGGTTTCACCAGCTTGCGCTCCTAATCTCGAGAAATTTTGGTGGTTTTCGAAGCCCGTAAATACGGGTTTTGTGAAGGCTTTTTTACCTTATTTTATCAATAAAGCAAGTGAAGAAAAATTTGCTCACCGTGAAGAACTCTTAAAAATCGAACCCGAATGGGAGAAAATTCACTGTCCTGTGACCATATTACAAGGAGGCAAAGATTGGATAATCGACACAAAAAACGGTGCATATCTCGACTCTGTGCTTACAAACGCCCCTAAAAAATTTATCTTTCTACCAGAAAATGGGCACCTAATTACGGCCGAAAGAAAGGATTTGCTTAAAGAACTTCTCTTAAAACAATAGCGCCTAGACAAATGTCTAAGCGCTAATTCCTGAATTATTTCAAGTCTTTCACCTGCTGCAAAGCGGTAAGCTGCTTCATACTTTTTTCCATTCCTTCGGTCGAACCATCAAGGAAAATAACGTTTCCTTTACCTTGTTCGGCAAAATGCTTGATTGCCTCTGTCCACATCGAAAAAAGAATCAGGGAGGCATCTAATTGATTATCCTTCATTACTTTTGCCGATTCGGCCATACCTTTTGCCACCTCCTCACGGAAAAGTGCTACCCCTTGCCCACGCAATTGGGCTGCTACTTTTTCGGCCTCCGCCGCAATTCTAATGGCATTACCTTCTGCTTCTGCAGCCTTTGTCTTCGTAATCAATAAGGCTTGACCTTCATTTTCGGCAGCTGCTTTGAGGTTGTTTGAGGCTACAATTTGAGCCATCGAACGCATAATCGCATCGTCGAATGCAATGTCGTTTAATTGCAAATCGATAAGGTGATACCCCCAAGTTTCTAAGGTATTATCGATTTGTTCTTTCACTTGTATCACAATTTCACTGCGCAAACCAAGCACCTCTGCTTGTCGTTTGGTAGCCACCAATGCTCGGATAGTTCCTTCTATTGTACGAATAAGCGCCTGCATAAAAGAGCGTTCATCCATAAATTTGAAGGCAACGTTTTTAATAGTCTCTTCTTCCTGATTCATCACAGCATACACCAACATAGCCTTAAAATTCACATTGGCTTGGTCGGAGGTTATTGCCTGAAACTCTAACTCAATCGAACGACTTTGGATAGAAATCCGTTTGAAAATAGCTTCGATTAAAGGTATCTTAAAATTCAAACCAGGGGTCATAATACGCTGGTATTTACCAAAAATGGTAACAACCGCCACTGTTCCTTGGTTGACTACAGCAAACGAAAGAAAGGCCAATGGCAAGGCAATCAGTAGTAGTGATAACAAAAAGGTCATATTTGTAAAATTATAGGTTAAAAAAAACAGCCTGCTCTACCTTCAGTAGGATGCTGTATCAATTTTACAGAAAAAAATGCAAAGTCAAAATTATTCTTGTAATTATTAAACTTTTGGGTAGTTGTGGGTTTTGGGCAAAAGGAAAAGAGGCAACAGG
>NZ_JBMLSD010000494.1:0-3805 GCF_049240685.1 Flectobacillus sp. | reverse complement strand
AAACTTCACCTCAGATATACTATTAATTTAATCTTTCCTTTTACTGAATACGCAAAATAAATCTAATTTTTGAGCTTTCAACTTTCAGCTATGGGCATTCGGCAAAAGTTATCTATCATTACTAAAAAACCATTTTAACACGCTTTGCCTTGTACCTAAAACAAAAAACTTAAATCTAATTTTTGAGCGTTCGGCTTTCAGCTATCGGCATTCGGTAAAAAGTTATCAATCATTACTAAAAAATCATTTTAACACGCTTTGCCTTGTGCCTGTTGCCTGACGTCTAGAACACATAAATCAAATCTAATTCTGCATTCCTACTTAATTTCCTGCCTTATGTCGAGAGCCTACCTTAGATTGTCTCTTTTTCGATACTCTTTTTGAGTAAAAAAAAAACATCCTAGACTTTTGTATAAAACTATCTATTAAAAAAATCTATGATACAAAAGTTTATTAACGGATGCCTTTTGGTATGCGCACTCACTTTTACAGCCAACGCTCAAAAAGAAAAATGGACTTCATTGTTTGATGGCAAAACCTTGAAAGGTTGGAAACAACTTGGAGGACAAGCTAAATATGAAGTAAAAAATGGTGAAATCGTGGGCACTACGGTTTCAGGAACTCCCAACTCATTTTTGTGTACGGAAAAAGACTACGGTGATTTTGTTTTCGAAGTAGAACTTAACGTAGCTGAAGGCATGAATTCAGGTATCCAGTTCAGAAGTTTGTCGAAACCTGATTACCAAAACGGTCGTGTTCATGGTTATCAAATGGAAGTTGACCCATCAGACCGTGCTTGGTCGGGAGGAATCTATGACGAAGGTCGTCGTGATTGGCTATATATTCCGAATATCAACCCTGCTGGACAAAAAGCTTTCAAACGTGGTGGACAATGGAACAAATACCGTGTTGAGGCAATTGGCAATGTTATTCGTACTTGGATTAACGATATTCCAGTAGCTTGTTTGATTGATGATGTAACAGACAAAGGATTTATTGCTTTGCAAGTACACTCTATCGGCAAAGACCAAGCGCCAGGACAACAAATTCGTTGGAGAAATATCCGTATTCAAACAGGAGCAGATATGCGTCCACACGCCGCAGACAACACGCCTGTTGTTAATTTAATGCTCAACAACCTTTCTGAGCAAGAAAAATCACAAGGTTTCAAATTATTATTCAACGGAAAAGACTTTACAGGTTGGAGAGGCGTTCATCAAGATAAAATGCCAACTATTCACTGGAAAGTAATTGATGGCACTATCAATGTAAGTCCTTCTGATGGCTCTGAAACAGGTAATGATATTGTTACTACCGAACAGTACGGGGCATTTGAATTGACTTTTGAGTTTAAATTGACCGACGGTGCCAATGCTGGGGTAAAATACTTTGTAAACGAAGACTTTGACTCTAATGGAAAATCAGGCGTAGGCTTGGAGTTTCAGGTATTAGATGATGAAAAACATCCAGATGCTAAAATGGGCGCAGTTGGTAACCGTACCTTGGGTAGCTTGTACGACTTGATTCCTTCTTATAAACCAGACAAACGTTTCCAAAGAAAAATTGGAGATTGGAACCAAGGCCGTGTGATTGTATATCCAAACAACATTGTTCAACACTGGCTTAATGGCTTTAAAGTGGTAGAATACGAAAGAGGAAGTAACATTTTCAAAGCACTTGTAGCTCGTAGCAAATACGCCAAATACGATGGCTTTGGCATGGGCAAAACGGGCAATATCCTCCTCCAAGACCACGGCGACAACGTATCGTTCAGAAATCTAAAGATTAGAACAATAGAAAAATAGCCTTAAGCTGTAAGCTGTATGCCTTAAGCACTGCATATAGCTTACAGCATAAAGCCTACGGCTATAATATTTACCTCCCAAATTTACCTAGTAACTAATCATTTCAAACTCACTGTTTATCATGGAAAGAAGAGACTTTGTTAAAAAATCGGCTATTGCATCTTTAGGTGCTTTGGCTTTTAGTCCAAAATCATATTCAAAAATTATAGGAGCCAACGACCGTGTCCGTGTAGGTTGCGTTGGTTATTCTGACCGTTTCCGTTCTTCACACGTACCTCCGTTCAAAGCATTTATGAAAGAAATGAACTTTGAAATGGTAGCTGTGTCTGACCTTTGGAATCGTCGCCGTGAAGAAGGAAAAGCTTTCTTGGAAAAAGAATTAGGTAACTCTATTACCACTTATCGCAATAACGATGAGCTATATGCAGCCAAAGCAGTAGATGCAGTATTTATCTCTACGGCTGACTTCCAGCACGCAATCCACACTATTGAAGCAGTACAAGCGGGCTGTGATACTTATACCGAAAAACCACTTGCAGAGACGATGGACGATGCTCGTGCGGTATTGAAAGCCGTAAAAAGCTCTGGAAAAATTGTACAAATTGGTTCTCAACGTCGTAGTGGACAAAACTACTTTGCGGCTGAGGATTATATCAAGTCAGGAAAATTTGGTGATATCAAAATGGTAGAATTGATGTGGAACGTGAACCAGCCTGGCCGTTGGAGACGTCCAAAGTTGACTTCTATCTTGAAAGAATCGGATATCGACTGGAAACGTTTCTTAATCAACCGTCCTGCTGATTCATTTGACCCACGCAAATACTTAGAATACCGTTTGTTCTGGCCTTATTCATCAGGTATTCCTGGACAATGGATGAGCCACCAAATTGATACAGTACACTGGTTTACAGGTTTGGAGCATCCACGTAGTGCCGTAGCCAACGGTGGTATCTATCAGTGGAACGATGGTCGTAAAAATGCGGATACTATGACAGTAGTGTTTGATTACGGCCCAGATAATGATAAAAACAAAGGCTTCCAAGTACAGTTTACAAGCCGTTTCTCAAACTCGGCAGGTGGTACCAAAGAAATTTACTACTCAAACGGTGGTGAATTAAATTTGGAAACCAACAAAATCTCTTCGCACGGAGGTTTGTCAGAAAGAGAAGCAGCAGAAATGGGTTTGAAAGCAAATTTACTGCCAGAACTTTCATTGAGCGAAGTAACTAAAGTAGAAACCAACGCCAACACGGGTTATGATATTCTCACTTCAAACCATATCCGTAACTGGATGGAATGTGTTCGTTCTCGCAAAACGCCAAATGCGCCAATCGAAGCAGGTTATCAGCACTCTATTGCTTGTATTATGGCTAACGCAGCATATCGTACTGGCGAAAGAGTAACTTTTGATGCAAAAACTCAAAATGTAATGGCTGGGTCAAAAATCTTCAAATACTAAGATTTGACTTTATCATACTGGTAAAAAGCGAAATCCCACTCAAAAGGTGGGATTTCGCTTTTATAATGGTTCAAGAAAATATTTTTAGATATTTAGAACTTAATTCAAACATGAGATTTGTCTTCGTAATTGACATTTTCGACGTCGTGAAATCGTTGCCTTGAGATTATTGCTTAGAATTATATTTTGATTTTGAGGATCATAATTTCTTACATGAGAGCAATTTATCATATAAGTTTTATGAATTCTCTCAAAATTATATTCCTTGAGCATGTACTCAAAAAACTTAATTGTTCTGGCAAATAAATATTTTTTCCCGTCCTTTAAATACACATGTGTATAATTACAGTCGGCTTGGAGCATCACAATATGTTTTATAGGAATTTTGATTCGTTGAAATCGAAACTCTAGATAACCATGCTCTGTTGTACAGAAGTTTTCAAAATTCATTCTACGCTCGATTTAATAGGTTAAAATGTAAATGCTATTTCGTGTATTTAAGTAATCGTGAAAAATTAGATTTAAGTTTTGTGTTGAAGGC
>NZ_JBMLSD010000493.1:0-4166 GCF_049240685.1 Flectobacillus sp. | reverse complement strand
CCGATACCTGAAAGCTTAAAGCGCAATCTTAAATTTTATTTTGCGTACTAACTTATAACACAGATACGATTAGTTGATTTTTTAAAAACAAATCCTTCTTTCAGTAAACTAAGTTATTAGCGATGCTTTTAATTTATACAAAGGTAATTTTTTACTTGTACAAAAGTAAATTTTAGACTAATCTAAAAATTTGTTTTGAATTACAGAAAATACATTTTATGTTTGTTAAGCAATTAATAAAACCTTACTGTTCAAAGTTTAGAGTAATCACTTAGCATTTTGTTCAAAAGTAAAAAGAATCAAATTGATTGATTGAGAAAATTAAATGTCTCATTCATTTTCTCAATACACAAACACTCTCAAAGATTAAAACCTAATATTACCAAAACTATGAGTTGGAAAAATAAAGATATAACTCCATCCTTACCCGAAGTATACGCCTCGATAGATGTACCCAAAACGGGTTCATTTTGGCGAAAGCTTTGGGCTTTTACAGGACCAGGACTAATGGTAGCCGTTGGCTATATGGACCCAGGCAATTGGGCTACAGATATCGCTGGTGGCTCTAAATTTGGCTATACGCTTCTTTCTGTTATTTTGATTTCTAATTTGTTTGCGATGCTTTTACAGCATTTATCGCTCAAACTAGGAATTGCCACAGGCAAAGACCTTGCCCAAGCCTGCCGTGATGCATATTCTAAACCAACGGTAATTGTTCTTTGGTTGCTTTGCGAAGTTGCAATTGCTGCTTGCGACTTGGCTGAAGTAATTGGCTCTGCCATTGCTCTAAATTTATTATTCGGAATGCCTTTGAGTGTTGGGGTAGTCATAACAGTGTTAGATGTTTTGGTTTTACTTTATTTTCAAAACAAAGGATTCAGAATGTTGGAAAGTATTGTAGCTGCCTTGATTTTTATGATTTTCCTTTGTTTTTCTTACGAAATAGCGGTTTCGCACCCTTCGTTTTCGCAGATTGTAGGTAACCTTGTTCCCAAAAAAGAAATCATTGTAAACCCAGATATGCTTTATGTAGCCATCGGGATTTTAGGCGCTACAGTTATGCCACATAATTTGTACTTGCATTCGAGCATTGTACAAACACGTGATTTTGAAAAGTCGACTGAAGGAAAACGTTCTGCCATCAAATTTGCTACTATTGATTCTACTATTTCATTAGGATTTGCCTTTTTTATCAATGCTGCTATTTTGATTGTATCGGCAGCTGCTTTTCATACTTCTGGCAATCAGCAAGTAGCAGATATACACGATGCCTATCACTTGCTCGACCCAGTATTGGGTGTCAAAATGGCGGGTATTTGTTTTGCTGTAGCCTTATTAGCTTCAGGACAAAATTCTACTTTGACAGGTACTTTGGCTGGACAAATTGTAATGGAAGGCTTTTTAAACTTACATTTAAAACCTTGGTTACGTCGCCTAATCACTCGTTTGCTAGCAGTAATTCCAGCATTGATTGTAACCTTGATTTACGGAGAAAAAGGGACAGGAGAACTTTTGGTTTTGAGTCAGGTAATATTATCGCTTCAATTAAGTTTTGCGGTAGTGCCACTTGTAATGTTTACCAGTTCCAAAAAGAAAATGGGAGAATTTGCCAACTCGAAATTGGTAGAAATCACCTCATGGGTCGTATCGATTATCATTATAGTTTTTAATATGTATTTGCTTTGGGATACATTGATGTAATCAGTGAATTGTGAATGAGTTGAGTGATGAATTTACAATTTGTATTCGACAATACTTTGCGTCTTAAGCCGAGTCAGACATAGCATAGTAATATCAAAAAAGGCGGTCGAAAATTGTTTTTCGACCGCCTTTTTCATGAACAGTTTAGGAATAATTCTATGGATAAAACTAGTTTGAGACACAAGACATTGCGTCTTTACTGGTAAAATTCACATAAAAATAATCACCCAATGAGCCATTACTACAAACTATATACAAGCCATCAAAGCACATTTAGCCTAAACTGAAAGTAAGTTTTGGCCAGCAAAGCAACTTTCTGAAAATCAGGCACTCTGATTCTTTCATTCTGAATTTTTGAGGCTGGACAACCTTTTATTTTATCAAACAAACGAAGATAGTATTTGTAGGCTAAGTAAACCCCGGCTTTGGCACCTTTAGGCAAATTCATGATACCTCTGTAGGCGGCATCAAAGTCAGCCTGAATATCATCTTCAATAAGCTGTTTATCTTTTAGGGTAAAATTAGTAAAATCTACATTGGGAAAATAAGTTCTACCTCTTTCCTGAAAGTCTGATTTAATATCACGCAAAAAGTTCACTTTTTGGAACGCCGAACCTAGTCTTCGAGCATCGTCTTTAAGGGCTTGATACATTTCATCATCCCCTTCACAAAATACTCTTAAACACATCAACCCTACCACCTCAGCCGAGCCATAGATATACTCCTCATAGCCTACTTGGTTGTATTCTGATTGATACAAATCCATTTCCATAGAGTGTAAAAATGCCTTAATCAAATCATGTTCGATTTTGTATTCATTTACCACTATTTGAAACGAATGTATAACAGGATTTAGGCTTATTTTGTCTTCAATTGCCTTAAAAGTATCAGCGGTAAAGGTATTTAGCAATGTTTTTTTATCAAAACCATGGAAGGTGTCCACAATCTCGTCGGCATAACGTACAAAGCCATAAATCGCATAAATAGGGAAGTGAAAACGCTTATCGAGCGTTTTGATACCTAGTGTAAACGAAGTACTGTAATGCTCAGTAATGAGCTTACTACATTCGAAAGTCGTGGTGTTATACAAATCCATCATGTCCTTAAAGCATCATTGCATCAAAGCCAAAGCCCCTTTGCCGTTAAAGGTTTAAAAGTGATTTAGTAATATTTAGTTAGTATGTGGTTGGGTGATAAATGATTGTTCAGAGTTTAAGTTCGTTATCAACGACAATTCTTTCCCAGCAATCTATCAAAATGACTCATTCTAAATTGATTTAGTTTTATCAAGCTCCTCTTTTATAAACTTCAAAAGTGCAGCTTTATCAGGAAGCTGAAGCATATATTTTGAAACAAAAAGTTCGCTCTCTAATCCCGATGTAGCATATTCAACCAAAGCATCATCTTTATCCGCACATAGAATGATACCAATAGGAGGATTATCTCCTTCTGTCATTTCATTTTTACGATAATAATTCAAATACAAAAGCATTTGTCCTGAATCTGCATGATCGAATTTACCAACTTTTAAATCTATTAAGATATGGCATTTTAATATCCTATGATAGAAAACCAAGTCTATTCGATAATGTGTATTCCCAAAAGTGATTCTCTTTTGTCGAGCCTCAAAGCAAAACCCTCTGCCTAATTCTGTCAAGAAACTTTGTAAGTGGTCTATAATTGCTATTTCTAGATCATTCTCACTATATTCAAATTTTTCCTCTAGACCTAAAAATTCAAGGAAATAAGGGTTCTTGACAAAATCTTTAGGTTGAATACTGGACTTACTAGCTATATTTTTAACAACACCGACCTTGTCTATTGAAAACCCAGAGCGCTCGAAAAGTAATGTATCTATTGCTCTTGCTAACTCTCTAACAGTCCAAGCGTTTTTAACAACTTCAATTTCATAAAATCTTCGTTTTAACTGTGTATCTAACCGAAGTAATTCTATAAAATGCGAAAAAGTTAGTGTATTAATGAGTGTTTCTACTGGAAGCATTAAATCGTTGTAGAAGTCCTCTTCTCTAGCAATATTATGTATTCTTATTTGTCTTGTTAAAAAATTTATATTGAATTTGGCAGACGCTGTCTGCCAAATTTGAGGATAAGCAAGATAAAACTGTCTAAACTGCCGAAGGTTTCTATCAGAAAAACCAACCATTCGCCTTTGCTTCATTTGCTCGGCGATATTCACTAACAATTTTGACCCATATTTAGCCCTATCCTCTCCTTCTTGTTCAAACTCAACGATATACCATCCTATCAGCCAATTTCTTATCGTCTGTAAAGAATTTACTTGCTTTGTAGCCTGCTCAAATAACTGAAAATGAACATGTTCTATATTATTAATCAGTTCTTTAAATTTCATAACATAGGTTAGAAATACATACTCTAGTTCAAGTATTGGTTTTATCTCATTTCTTTATCCAATTCACTAGCTACTAATAAGCCCGAAATCAAAG
>NZ_JBMLSD010000492.1:0-3529 GCF_049240685.1 Flectobacillus sp. | reverse complement strand
GTCTCTACTGGGAGAATCTAAATTTTAACATAATCACTCAATCGCTAAATTAGGGATGACTCATGTTTCTTAAAGTTTTTCCTAAAAATTACGAAACAACCTGATGACTTGACAAAACAAGAAAGTGTTATTCAAGTGTTTGGACGTTTTTACTGAATTTGATAAAAACAGTTTCAAACTGTTAACAAGTGTCCAAGGCTAAGTCTTGAACCAGTAAAATCACGATTCCCTTCATTTTGCCTATTTCGTGGAGTCTTTTTTGGCAGGCTGAGGTTTTTTGAAAATACCATCAAGTACTCCTTTTTTCTGACTTTCCAATAGCTTTTTGGCTCTTTCTAATGCCGCTTTTTTTAAGCTATCTGCTGTTGCTTTGGCTTGGGATTGAATATCTCCCTGTCCTGTTTTAAGCTTGTCTTGTGCTTCTTTTAAAAGCTTTTCTTTTTCTGCCTTTAGTAAATCTTCGGCTTGTTGTACTGCTTGATTTTTGGCATTATCAATCTGAGATTTGATTTCGGTGGTAACAGCATCTTTCAAATTTTGTGCAGTGCTACTATTATCAAATCGGACAATGGGCGATTTGAGTGTGCCTATTAATGACAAATCAAATTTGACTCTAGGAACGTTATTTAGCGCTTTCCCTGTCCATTGTGTGAATAAGTTATTAAAGCTTTGTCCAGCTTTACCACTAGGTATATCGAAGGCTAATTTGTAGTCCATATCTCCAACAATGCCGTGTTGTCCGCCAATATTGACTGCATAGTCATTCCATTTCACAGTAAATGGCTTAATTTTTAAAGTTCCATGGTCTATTTGAACCTGCATCAGTGCATTGTTCAGTTGCAGGTCTTTTAATTGGGTCAACTTCGTATTTGCTACTAACTTTTCGATTAATGGACTATTTTGTAAGCTAGCTTTCAAGAGTTTTAATAAACCTGAACCGTTTAAGGTGGCAAAATTCGGCATCATATCTTGTGTTAACTCACCATTGATTTTAAATTGAGAAGATACCTCTCCAACCATAAACTGCGCTAAAGGCATCAGGTATTTTACCACACTCAAATGCTGGTAAGCCTCTGTGAAATTTACTTTTTCCAAATTTAGCCCAAAATCAAATTTGGGATGAGCAATATCACTTGGGTCATAACTACCTGTTGTAGCAAATCGCCCTCCTAGTGCATCGAAATTCGTATTTTCGAGGCGAATTGTACCCTTATTGATTCTGATAACCCCTTTGGCATTATTCATAGCCATTTTATCATAAACTATCTCATTGGCTTGCGTATTGAGACTTAATTGTAGGTTTTTAGGAACTTCCACGACACTAGGATGTGCATTAGGATTTGGTGCTTGACCCGAAGTGGTAGCTTTGGGCTCAGAGCTCATCCATTCGTTGACGTTGAAATGATTTGATTTTATCTGAAAATTCCCTTTCAGGATATCATTCGTCAATGCATAAGCCATGTAATTATTCATCGTACCAGTAGCCTCAAAATCACTACTTCCTAGATAGCCTTTAGATTGAGTAATCGAAAGACTATTAGGAGAAAGCTTCGCTTGTCCTTGCTCGATTTTAATACCTTGTGGTAATTCTTTTGAACGGTATTCAAAATTGGATACAGCCATTTGTCCATTTGTATTCAAACTACCATATCGTTTTGCTTTCAAGTCTTTGAGATTTCCTTGGGTACGGATATCCGCATCGATTTTTCCTTTGAGTGTTGTGTTTTCTACAGGAAAAATCTTTGTAATTTGTGTTAAATCAAGCTTGCCTTTAGCAGTGATATCCCACTTAAATGCATCAAAATCTTGTACTGAACCTTTGGCCTGAAAGGTTTCGTCTAAAACATGGAAAGAGGCTTCCTGAATCGCTAATAAGCTATTTTTTAGCGTTCCGTCTTGGTTGGTTAAGTTTGCCTTAAAGTGAATATCTTCAATGGGCTTGGCAAATTGCTTTGAAAGGATATACCCTTTTTCTAAAAGCATTTGAGCATTTGTTACTGGAAATTGTCCTGTAAGCGAATCATACGTGCCTTTACTATGAAGATCAACCCCAAAGCGACCTTTCAACTGGGTTCCTTCGATAGGGAATAATTTCGTGAGTTCTTCTAGCTGAAACTCGCCCTTTACGTCAGCATCAACGACACTACGAGATAGCCCCTTGATTTTAGCTTTTGCTTTGATAGGGTTTTTACCAAAGTATAAATCAAAACGATTAAGCGCAATTTGGGTACTATCTAGTTGGTTACTTGTGTTATTAATATCGCAATCTACCCAAACCTGACTAACGCCAGTTGGCAGAGAAGGATATTGAAAACTACCGTTTTTCACCTGTACATTTAGGTGAAATGAGGGAATTGACTGAGAAGAATATAGTCCCTTCACCTGTCCAGTACATTGAATTTCGCCCTCCGCTTTCAAGTCTTCAAACTGATTTTGATAAATCATTGGAACGAGCGAAACTAGGTTTTTGAAATTGGTTTCAGGAGTCTGAAATGCTACATCCATCGTGTAGGTAGAATCCCGTTTTTGTACTTTCCCTGAAAATGATAATTCAAATTCGTTGAGACGAATGCGGGTGTCTTGAAAAGAATAACTTTGGGCAGATTGATCAACCTGAATAAGTGATTGCCACGCTAATTTACGTTTATTGAAATAGTTTTTCCCTTCCCAAACTACCGAGGCTTGATTGATTTCGGTATTGGTAGCCAAGTCAAAAATCTGTTTGTTGATATCACCACTACCGTTGTGTTCTATATCGGTCAACAGTATTTCGGAGTCTTTTTGAAGGTCTTTGTATAAAATTGTTCCTTTTACAATTTGCCAATTTTGGATTTGTAACTGAACCCCTTCCGAAGGTTTTCCTGAAGTAGTGGCTGTATCTTTAGAAGGTACGAAAATGTCATAATTAGCCTGACCATTTTTTAGGATTTTGAGGTAAATCTTAGGTTGTTCAAGGCGGATGTTTTGTATGATTTTTTGCCCTTTGATTAAACTCATTACATCAAAAGATAACTCAAAACCCTTTGCTTGAGCCAAAGTATCTTGGGAAAATGGGGCAAGACCTATAATACCAAAATCTTCGATATTGATAGCTAAATAGGGAAAATGACGAAACAGCGAGAGGTTCAAATCTGAGTAATAGACTTTCCCCTTCACTTGTTTGATAATGGCTTTATTGACTTGCTCCTGAATTTGGTCCTTGAAAAAATAGGGTAAGGTATAGGCAAGACCTAACAATCCTGTTAAGACGGCCAATAAGGTAAGGCTTAGCTTTTTCATAGTTGTTAGATAAAATATGCACTGCTAATGCTTTAAATAGACCATAAGCATTAGTCAACATGTTTATTTCATTGAATAAAAGGACTATTACACTTTTTTCTTCAAGTGCTACCGAATAATTGGAGCACTATTACTTTACAACGAACCATAAGTTAAAAATTGTGAGTTAAATGAGCAAATGGACGGTTGATTTAGTGAATGAGTGATTATGTTAAAATTTAGATTCTCCCAGTAGAGACGCAATGCTTGC
>NZ_JBMLSD010000491.1:0-6328 GCF_049240685.1 Flectobacillus sp. | reverse complement strand
CTATTAGGCGCTCATCAAAAACATCGTTGGTTTTTTGTGCAAATCAGGCTTTTGTTTTTTCCATTCCGAAATAGTTTTGGTTTGGATAAACTCATCCTCTGCACTTACATTACTGGCAATACAAAGTTTGATATTGCCTTGACAAGTTTGCAAAATATCTTCCAAAAACTGATTATTACGAAATGGCGTTTCCATAAATATCTGCGTTTGGAGTTTTTGAGCGCTTTTTTCTAAATTCTTTAAAGATTTCTGCCTTTCAATTTTGTCAATCGGTAAATAGCCATGGAAAATAAAAGATTGACCAGAAAAACCCGAAGCCATCAAACCCAGAAGGATAGAGGATGGCCCAACAAGCGGACATACCCTAATACCCATTTCATGGGCTATTTGTACAGCAACAGCCCCCGGGTCTGCTACACCAGGGCAGCCTGCCTCTGACATGACGCCGATAGATGCATCGGCCGGAATTTGTTTAAAATAGGAACGAACCTTATCAACGGTAGTATCTTTATCCAATTCAAAAAATACTAATTCGTCAATAATCTTGCCCAATTTGAGTTCGCTGATACAACGACGAGCCGTTCTGATATTTTCTACAAAATAATAATTGGTGTTTTTTACCACCTCCAAGATTTGAGGAGCCAACACCTGATGTGCCGTATTGGGCGCCATTGTGGTTGGGATAAGATATAAAGTCTTCATGGAGGGGACTATTGTACAAATTCTCGTGTGATTCTAATAAATTCTTGTGGGTTGTCTGCCTGTACCCAATGGCCTGCGCCCTCTACAGTGACTAATTCGTAGTTAGGGAAAATTTCCCAAATACGACGTTCGTCCTCTGGCTGGATATAGTGCGATTCGGAGCCACGGACAAATAGTACGGGTTGGTCTACCACATGTTCGTTGTCTAACTCATGACCAACTACATCAATATTTTTGGTGATAACAGGAACGTTGATTCTCCAATCAAATTGATTATCTTTTTCTGGGTTTCTCCAAAGGTTTTTAATCAAAAACTGACGTACCCCTTCTTTTTCCTCAAAGCGTTTTAATATTTCATTGGCTTCGGTGCGACTACTAAGATTTGGAAGATCGACAGCCGCTAGTCCTTGCAAAATCATGTGATGATGTACAGGATAGTATTTGGGCGCAATATCGACCACCATCATTTTTGAAAAAGAATCAGGATAGTTGAGCGCAAATTGCATGACGGTTTTTCCACCCATTGAGTGACCGATGATAACAGGGTTTTCGATTTGATGATCGTCGATAAATTCTTTTAAGTCGGCAGACATTACTTCGTAATTGAACTCGTCACTTCTTGGTGACTGACCATGATTACGCTGGTCGACCATATATACCTGATAAGTGTCGGCTAAAACTTTCCCGATGGTAAGCCAGTTGTCCGACGAACCAAAAATACCATGAAGAATAATAATTGCTTGGCCAGTTTCGCCAGCTTTTCTAAAATATAGTTTCATTTTTGAATATGAGAGCTGTCTACTAAATGTACATTCCGATTAAAAAGCGTTTATCTGCCAAAATCTAAGAAGGAATGTTATTTGTTTTTTTCTGCAAAGATACGACTTACCTCGACAGGGTAATCAGTAATCATTATATCTAATTGCAGACTTTGTGCTAAATCCTGATAAAACTTAGGTTCAAAGGGCTTTGGATGATTTTTAGCGTTTTCGCTACAATCTGCCATCAGACGAACACCTTTTGCTTTTAAGTCGGCAATGACAGACACAGGCGTTTGAGGATTTATATAAGCTACAAGCTGTTTTAAATCAGGCTGGAATGCTAGAATATTTTTCCAATCTTCTTCATTTCTTATCAAGGTAGAAATATTTGTAGTTGTTGAAAGTTGAAAAACCTCCTTGGTGTCTTCAGGTTTGAAAGTGAGAAAAAGCACCCTTGAATCGAGTTGATGTTTGTGTACTGCATCGTACACTTTTTTCCAAGAAGTTCCTTTAACATCGAGCATCAGCCAAGCCTTTGGGTGGTTTTTCAGCCAAACCAACATTTCATCGAAAGTAGGAAGCAGTATTTTTGAAATATTTCCTTGACTATTTTTTAAAAAAGTTTTTGAAAGTAATGAATCATTGGATGTTTTGATGAGTCCTGTTGCAGTGGTAGTTCTTTCAAGACTAGTATCATGCAATATAAAGAGGTTGCCATTGAGGTTTTCTCGAATATCTAATTCGAGAATAATAGGAGAGGAGTGGGTATTTTGATAAGTATAGTTAAACATTGAGGGACTATTTTCAGGGAATTTTTGATAAAATCCTCCACGATGCCCACAAACCTTAAGATTTTGTGCAAAACAATTTATGTTACTTAAAAGTAGGACTAAATAAGTAATTAGGAAAATAAAATTTCGGGCAGTATTCATACCTCAAAAGAATTTAAGAAACGCTTCTTTAAATGCTGGAAATCCAGATGAAATGAAGGTTATGTCAATTTTAAAATTGACATGACCTGTAGCAAAATTAAAACCTTTATCATGAAATATAAGTATATACATCAATTTTGGTGAATCTTTAAAAAATACTAATCTTGTAGATTAACATAAAACTAGAACCTTTGTACGACAATAGTTAAATACTTTAAATAAAAATTAGTACTATTCTTAGTCTAAAGATGGCCGAAACTTAAAAATCAGTATCTTACGGTAAGGAAATTTACATTCAGTTAATTTTCAAATTTTGTTGTTACTAATTTTTTGTTGTTATTTTGTAGCCAAATCATCCATTCAGTTTCTAACTAAATTCCAAATTCACTATGTTGAAAAGAATCTTTACGACTAATGTAGTTTTGACATTGCTTTTTGCGGTTGCTGCTACTATTTCAAGTGTACAGGTTTTTGCTCAGGTTACATCTTCATCAATTTCTGGTATTGTTACTGATAAGAAAGGTGAAGCCCTTCCTGGCGCAAGCGTTATTGCTGTACACACTCCTTCTGGTACACGTTATGGTGTATCTACAAATGCATCTGGCCGTTATACTCTTCCAGGGGTACGTGTTGGCGGTCCTTTTACAATCAAAGTAACTTTTGTTGGTTACAAAGAGCAAGTTAGAGAAAACTTGTACACTACTTTAGGTACTGCAACTAACGCTAGCTTCACAATGGATGAAGATGGTGGAAAACAATTAGATGAGGTAGTTGTAAAAACTTCTCGTTCAGATGTATTTAGCTCGGGCCGTACAGGTGCAGCTGCTTCATTTGGAACTGGAACTATCAATAGTCTTCCTACAATTGGTCGTACAATCGACGACATCACTAAGTACAATGCCTACAGTAACGGTCGTTCTTTTGCTGGTCAAGATAGCCGTTTCAACAACTTTACAATTGACGGTTCGGTATTTAACAACGGATTTGGTTTAGGTAGCTCGGCGCAAGCGGGTGGTCGTACAGGTACAACGGCTGTATCTTTAGATGCAATCGAGCAAGTACAGGTAAACATTGCTCCATTTGACGTTCGTCAATCTGGTTTTGCTGGTGCAGGTATCAACGCTGTAACACGCTCAGGTACTAACGAATTTACAGGTTCTGCTTATCACATTTTTAGAGGTAGCAGCCTTGTAGGTAAAAAAGCAGATGGAAGAGATTTACCAACAGTAAATATTGATGAGAAAACTACAGGTTTTAGAATTGGCGGTCCTATCATCAAAGATAAATTGTTCTTCTTTGCTAACTACGAAAACTTCAAAAGTTCGACGCCAGCATTGAGCTGGTCAGCAAACCGTGCTGGCGCTACAGGTAACGTATCACGTGTTACTGCAGCAGATTTGGAAGATTTGAGTAGCTTTATGAAGACCAACTTCGGTTGGGACGGAGGTGCCATCGATAACTTCAACAACGATGTAACTTCTTCAAAAGCTTTGATTCGTTTGGATTACAACATTAATAATAACCACAAGTTGTCTGTTCGTTACTCACACCATGATTCTCAATCTGGTTCTATCATCAGTAACTCAAACTCAAGTAACACTGCTGGTAACGGTAACAGAACTAACTCAGCGCTTGCGTTGTCAATGCAAAACACTGGTTATGTGATTCAAGATAACACTCGCTCAATTGTTGCTGAATTAAACTCTACGTTTAATAGCAAGTTTGCCAACAACTTTATTGCAACTTACAACAAGCAAATTGAAGACCGTCTTCAACAAAACTTGTTCCCGACAATTGATATCTTGAAAGATGGTTCTACTTACACCGCATTGGGTATGGATCCATTTACGCCAAACAACAAGTTGAATTATTCTACTTTGAATTTCACGAACAACTTGTCTTATTTTGCAGG
The DNA here is from genome assembly GCF_049240685.1 of Flectobacillus sp. Lineage (NCBI taxonomy): Bacteria > Pseudomonadati > Bacteroidota > Cytophagia > Cytophagales > Flectobacillaceae > Flectobacillus > Flectobacillus sp. The sequence continues at coordinate 2,021 of NZ_JBMLSD010000491.1, read as the reverse complement.
TAACCACACATTGACATTAGGTCTTGCTTACGAATACTTCACTTCGAACAACGTATTCTTCCCATCTTCAAACGGTGTTTGGGTATTCAACTCAATCGACGATTTCAAAACTGCGGCATTAGCATACAAAGCTAATCCAAACTTGACAACATCTCCTGTACCTATCGCACGTTTCAACTACAGATACTCATTGTTACCAAACGGAGAAGAGCCTCTTCAAACTTTGAAGATTTCAACTTACTCTGCATACTTACAGGATGAATTCCAAGTTAATGATCGTTTGAAAGTAACAGGTGGTTTGCGTTTTGATATCTTTAGCTATGACAACTCAACTTCTGCTTCATTCTACAACCCTGTTGTTGCTGGTTTGACTTATAAAGATGAGAATGGTGCTAACTTGAAAGTAAACACTGGTGCATTCCCAAGTGCTAAATTGTTAGTATCTCCACGTATTGGTTTTAACTACGACGTTAAAGGTGATAAAACTACTCAAATTCGTGGTGGTACTGGTATCTTCGTTTCTCGTATTCCTCAAGTATTGGTATCGAACCAATTGGGTAATAACGGTGTAAACACTGCTTTGATTAGCCCTACAACTGCTGCTGACAGATTGAAATATCCATTTACTTTGGATCCTAGCGTTTATAAGCCAACTACTACAGATATTACAAAATTGCCTGCTTACGTAGTAAATGCTTCTAAAGAAGATTTGGAAAACCCAATGATTTGGAAATCAAACATCGCGATTGACCAAAAATTACCTTTTGGCTTGATTGGTACAGTTGAAGCTATCTACAACAAAAATATTAACGCTTTACGTTATATCGATGCTAACTTGAACGCACCAACTACTAAGTTTACTGGTGTTGATACTCGTGATAGATTTACAGGTACAAGATTTATGAATAGCGCAACTACTAACGTATTCGTGCTTTCAAACACTAACAAGGGTGAGTCTTACTCATTTACTGCTAAATTAGAAAAACCAACAACTGATGGTTTTGGTGGTATGTTGGGTTATACTTATGCTCTTGCTAAAGACCTTCAGTCAGTTGGTTCAACAGTTCAAGCTAACATTCCTACAGTTGCTGGTCAAAACTATTTGACAACATCATATTCAGATAACGATTTGCGTCACCGTATCGTTGGTTATGTTAACTACCGTTTGAACTATGGTGGTAAAATGGGAGGTTCGACAATGTTTACTTTAGGTATGGTATCTAACAGTGGTTTCAGACAATCTTACACATTTGGTAACGACTTTAACGGCGATGGTCAAATCAACGACTTGATTTTCGTTCCAAATAAAGGTTCTGACTTGAACTTCGTTAACCAAACAATCAGTGGTCGTGTATATACTGGTGCTGAGCAAGCTGCTGCATTTGATGCATTTATCGACGGTAACGACTACTTGAAAACTCGTCGTGGTCAGTATGCTGAGCGTAACGGTGGATACTCTCCTTGGTTGACTCGTTTTGACTTTACAGTTGAGCAAGATTTTTATGTAAAAGCTGGAAAAAATAAGAAAAATATCATCCGCTTACGTGCTGATATCTTGAACGTTGGTAACTTGTTGAATAACAAATGGGGTGTAGGTTGGGTTTCTACTAACTTGAACCCATTGAGAGCAACTGTTGCTAGCGATGGTTCGGTGACTTATACTTTAGGTACACAAGTAATTCAAGATGCTACTGGTGCTAACCAAACTATTTTGTTGCGTGATTCATTTGTTAAGAGTATCAACGTAAACAACGTATGGCAAGCTCAATTCGGTATTCGTTATATCTTCGAATAATCGAAATACTTGACACAATACATACAAAAAATCCCGCCTCACAAGGGCGGGATTTTTATTTGCAATGAGGTAATATCTTGTGTGAAATAGAACAAAGAATATTCGCCATAGATACTTTTAGCAAAATAAAAACCCCAAGCATTTCGCTTGGGGTTTTTATTTTATTTTCTCTCATAATCTTCAAAACCTCTGTGATTTGCCATTTTGTACAGCTCATCTTTCGGTA
>NZ_JBMLSD010000490.1:0-4349 GCF_049240685.1 Flectobacillus sp. | reverse complement strand
ATGCTCTTCACCAAAGTTTTTCTCATCAGAAATCAAAGCTTTTTCTAGTAATATTCTGGCTTTTTCATATTCGCCTAAATCTTTAAGGACTAATGCCAAATTAGAGTAAAAACTTGCTGTGGTGGGATGCTCTTCACCAAAGTTTTTCTCTGCTGAAATCAAAGCTTTTTGTAGTAATATTTTGGCTTTTTCATATTCGCCTAAATCTTTAAGGACTAATGCCAAATTAGAGTAACTAACAGCCGTGGTGGGATGCTCCTCACCAAAGTTTTTCTCATCAGAAATCAAAGCTTTTTCTAGTAATATTTTGGCTTCTTCATACCCACCTAAATCTTGAAGGACTAATGCCAGATTAGAGTAACGAAGTGCAGTAGTAGGGTGATTTTCACCAAAGTGATTTTCTGCCGAAATTAGAGCATTTTCCAAAAGCTTCTTTGCTTCATGATAATTTCCCAAGTCCTTGAGTGCTAATGCTAAATTAGAGTAAGCTATTGCTGTCTCAGGATGGTATTTTCCTAATTTCTTTTCTACTGAAAGTGACGCTTTGTGGAATAGTTCTTTAGCTTTATCGTGTTCTCCTAATTTTTGAAGGATTAAACCTAAATTAGAGCGATGCTTTGCAATCTTCAGATTTCCATCTTCAAAGTTTTTAGAATCGTAAAATAAAGCTTTTTCCAATAGTTCTTTTGCTTTATCATATTCTCCCAATTTATTTAGAACATTTGCCAGTTTAGAATAAGTCTGTGTCGTAAAATGATGTTCTTCTCCAAAATTTCTTTTATTTGAAATAATCGCTTTTTCGAGTGATATTTTCGCTTCATTATATTCAGCTAAATCAGCAAGAACTAAGGCTAAATTAGAGTAACTAATTGCTATTTTAGGATGTATTTCTCCAAAGTTTTTTATATCGAGAATTAATGCTTTTTTTAGTAATTCCTTTGCCTGTTTATATTCTCCTAAATTTCGAAGAACTAGAGCAAGATTGGAATAACTTCTTGTTGTGTAGGGATGTTCTTCTCCAAAATTTCTCTCATTAGATTTCAGTGCTTTTAATAATAATTCCTTCGAACTATTATAATCCCCCATATCTTTAAGAGCTAGTCCCAAATTAGAATAGCGGACAGCGGTTTTGGGATGGTCTTCCCCAAGGGTTTTTTCTGCGAAAATGACAGCTTTCTCTAATAAATTTTTAGCTTGCTCGTACTCTCCTAAATCTTGAAGAACAGTAGCCATGATAGCATAATTTCTTGCCATTGTAGGGTGGTCTTGACCATAATTTTTTGAATCAAAAAGTATGACTTTTTCTAGTAACTCCTTGGCTCTTTGATATTCTCCTAAATCTTTATGAACTAACGCTAAATTTGAGCATATTAATGTTGTCTTAGGATGGTCTTGACCATAATTTTTGACATTTGTATCCATCGCTTTTATATACAAGTCTTTCGCATGGTGATATTGTCCAAGGGACTTATATATTGTAGCTAAATTAGAATATGTAATTGCAGTTTTAGGGTGAAATTGTCCAAAATATTTTTCCTCTGTTGTTAAAGCTTTCTGTAGTAAAATCTTAGCATTTTCATATTCTCCTAAATCTTGAAGTATTGTTGCCAAATTATTTTGTAAAACTGCAGTTTTAGGATTATTTTTTTGAGAAAAAACACATTCCACGGTTTTGCCAAATTCAACCCATTGAAATTTATCTACTGGATTATCTTTAGAATAGTCTGTTGATAGCTTTTGGGTTACGTTTTCCAGTAAAACTTCAACATCAATTATCCCAACTTCCAATTTTCTACGGGTTACTTCTGCTATAATAATGTGCATTTTGTAGCTATCGGCTTCGGGGTTTTTCAACAGCCAGCCTTTGGCTACTAAGTTTTCAATACTTTCGGATAAAAGTTCCGCTTGCTCGCTTTCGGGTGTGCAAATCAGTTCTTTAATCAAATCGTAAGCATGAAAATCAGGAGGTAAGCAAGCCATTTGTTTGAGTAGCCAAGCTTCTGCCTCCGTTACATTACTCAAATTAAAAATAGAAGAGAGATAAGAATACACTTTGTCTATTTTATCATTTTTATGTTTGATATAAACACCTGCTCTGATGTCTTTCTCAATAGCATTTTGTAAAGTAGCTATGTCAAAACGCTGTAATTGGGCTGTTTTGGCTAAAATCTCAATCGTTAAAGTATGGTAATCAATGGTATGTAAAAGGTTTTCAATGGCTTTAACATCCGTAATCCTTTGGCAATGCTTTTGAAAGAGCAAAAGGGCTTTGTCTGGTTCGAGAAAACCAAGTTCTTTGCTTTCAAAGCCTTCAATGTGTTCACGAGAAGTAACCAATATATGCCAATGGGGTTGCCGAGGGAGTCTATCATAATAACTGCTCAAAGTAGCATCGGCATTATCGAGGATAAGTAAATTGGGTTGGACATCAATCGCCTTTAAATTGTGTAAGACTTCATGAAAAATATCCGTCACTTCTTTGCCTTCGGTTGTAATCCCAAAGGTTTTGCCTAATGCACTGATAAAATCACTTTCCAAAGAAGTACCACCCACCGTTATCCATGCCAAATGTTGGTATTGTTCGGCATATTTTGTCATGTAGGCTTGGCTCAGGGTCGTTTTGCCAATACCGCCCAAGCCATTCACCAATACCACTTGTTTGTGTTCAAAAAGTGATTGATGTAGGTCGGCTATTTCCTCCTCACGTCCAATCACATCCTTTAAATTAACGGTAGGCATCAATACCGTTAAATCTTTGGGAAGCTTGGGTTTAGCATACTGATTTACAGTAATAGGAGAATCTTTGACATCTTGTATATTGAGATTATTATTGCCTTGGTTATGAATAGAATTTTCCATGAGGTAGAATAGTAGTAGGTATGAGCTGTAAATGGTATTTCATGATATTAAATTTAACCTTTGGAAAAACCTAAACAAAATATATATCTAGGAAACTATATAAGGAAGGAGATAATTTATTAAATGGATGAGAATCACTTTGCCGTAATTTTTTTACGGTAAAACCAAATGCTTCATTACCTTTGTGTAAATCAACCCTCTTTACTATGCTTACCAAATTTTCGGTTTCCAACTTTAAAGGCTTTAATCAGGGCTTTGTATTTGATTTTTCAGATACAAATGGCTATGAGTTTAATAAATCCTGTGTCAAAAATGGTATTGTGAACAATGCGCTCATTTATGGACATAATGGAGTGGGGAAATCAAACTTAGGCTTTGCTATTTTTGATATTATTGGGCATTTGACTGATAAAAAGACGATTGATTTGGAGTATGCCGTTTATCTGAACGCTCTCAATCCTGCGGATTATGCTACTTTTAGGTTTGAGTTTTTGATTGAAGGACATAAGATTGTATATGAATACCGTAAGAAGACGCATAAAGAAATCTTGTCGGAATATTTCGAGATTAACGGAAAGATACTGGCTGTGATTGATAGAAACATTTCTAATGAGGCTACTTTTTACTTTGAAGGTGCTGAAAGTCTTCGCAATACGGTAGAAAATGTAGAATTATCTATATTAAAATATGTCAAGAATAATTCTGTGTTAGAGCCCACAGCCGAAAACTTAGCTTTTCTTGCTTTTTTTAAGTTTGTCGAGACGATGCTATTTTTTAGGTCGGTTCATGGCAATATGTATTTAGGATTAGAGGCAGACAAGATAGATTTGGCGGAGGATATCATTAAAAAAGGTAATGTCAAAGATTTTGAGCAGTTTCTCAACAAAGCAGGTATTGAATGTAATCTTACCGTTGAGAGAGAGTTTGATAAAGATATCCTTGCTTTTAATTTTGAAGGAAAAGTTTACCCGTTTTTTAAGGTAGCATCACATGGAACTAAAACCTTGATTTTATTCTATTTTTGGCTACAAAGAATACGTGAAAACGGAACAGTATCGTTTTTATTTGTCGATGAGTTTGATGCCTTCTACCATCATGAGCTTTCTGAGTTGATTATTGAAGAACTAAAAAAGACAGGAGTTCAGTTTATCTTAACTACACACAATACCTCTAATATTTCTAATGATTTGTTGCGACCAGATTGTTATTTCTTGATGTACAAACAATTTATTCGCTCTTTAGCCAAAAGTACCTCAAAAGAACTAAGAGAGGCTCATAATATCGAAAAAATGTATAAAGCTGGTTCGTTCAATGCCTAATGAAATACTATTTGTCTTTGAAGGAGAAAAGACAGAAAAACAAATTGTAGATAATCTGACCCAATATTTTATTTCTGAAAATTCAGTTGTGCAAAGAACTTTCAGCAGATGAAGGTATCCCCCTCCTCCAATCAAAATACCCTTTAATAGCCATGACGAGCAATAGCGCAT
>NZ_JBMLSD010000489.1:0-22795 GCF_049240685.1 Flectobacillus sp. | reverse complement strand
GAAAGCTGTCCAGTAAGAAAGATTGTAAGAATGGTATGCGGACTTTAAGAATGGCGACAGGATTTGATGGATATCGTATGATTTAGTAATAAACCGCTACGTGCCCATAAATATTAAACATATACACATTTAATATTTATGGGCACGTAGCAATGATGAAGATATACTCAAAAATATATCCTTATTAAATCGTTTAAATCAAGTACTTGATAGTTACTATTTAAGCTTGGAATCATTCTAGCAATCCTATTTATTGCCTCTTGTTTTTTATTTGGCTGAAAGATAAAAATATAATTTTCATTTATAGGTACACTATTACCCAATAGGCTTATTGATCCCTCTACCTTAGCTATTAGTTTATTTCTATTTAGATTATAAAGGTTTTTATAATTAAGTCTTAGTTCAACTAATAACATTTCTGTTTGGTCTAAATCGGAAATAGCAAAAACGGTATCCATTGTACTAACTTGATCTTGCCGCAACTGACTTGCTCTAAGGCGCTCAATACAATCTAAATCTATAGCAACAACATTGTCATCAAAAAAACTAGGTAAATCATCCAAATCATCGTCTTCTGATTGTATAATTTGATTATAGTTTTTTAGACAACAATGAAAATCTAATGATAGATTATGTGTTTGTGTTTTTTCAAGGTCATATTTCATCGTAGAATATTATTCAGAGACATATTGATTAATTCGAGAGAATGCAATATTGAAAGACTCAAATATTGGGTCTATTTCTTTGTTCAAGAATTTGTAGTTATAGTTAAAACTCTCATTATTTTTTTGAGCGATATAAAAGTTTACATCTTCAAGAATTCCTTGTTTCTCTGATATATGTCTAATCGCACTAACCATATCTGGATTATGACTCGCTAAGAAAAATTTTACTCCAACATGTTTATTGAGCAATACTATAACCCTAGCATACTCTATAATCCATTGTGGATGTAAATGCGATTCAGGTTCATCAATAATTAAGAGAGTTTTTTCATTCAAATGCCCGTTTTTTAATAATAACTGAAGAATTGAGAAAGCTTTTATACCTGTAGCGACATCTATCAAATTAAATATGGCACCATCAGCTCTTTTAAATTTGAAATCGCCAGCTAAAAAAACACCCTCGTTCAACTCAACATCCCCTTGAATAACTTGAGTACTTATTATTTCTGTTATTACATTCCTAGTATCTTTCTTATCTTCTCTTAACAGATTATTTAAGTCATCCCAATATTCATTATATGAGTCCTCAATAGATAACATCATGGGTGTATCTATATATATAGCTTTATCTATAGAAAAAGGTATTGAGAGATTACTTCTTTCTAAAGAAACAATAATATCATTATACTCCAATACATCAAATTTATCTGGTATCTTATCATCAGAAAAAACCTTATTGAGTTCTTCTATAAAAATTGAGGTTGGACGTAATTCTATTTTCTCCCTAGCATCATTAAACCTTTCTGTTAACCAATCTTTTATACTGGTAAAAGGTGAAACTTCATTATCAACTGAAGTTTCATTTTTTTGAATCTCTTTAATTATCCTGTCTAGTCTATCTTTTCTTAATACTACGGCTTTATTTAACTCGCTATTCTCTGTGAAATAGCTTGAATATAGACTCTCTACTTTTTCTATCAGTACAACCCATTTCTCTAATTCCTCTAATAAATACCCAGAATTATAAAGACCCTTCCTCAAGTCTAATATTTCACGTCGATATTCTTCTCTTAATTTGTTATCATTCCTGTAAACTATTTCCTGCTGAAAAATATCAAAAAATCGCAATACATCCCTTAACTCTATCATCAATTTTTGCTTGATAACTTGGTCATAATTTGAAACAGTTTTGAATAAAAAATATAACAATTTAGAAATAGTACTTTTACCGCAACCATTTTCGCCTGCTACAAGTGTAATTCCATCAATGATAATATCAGCTTCATTAATAGCTCTAAACTTTTCTGTCCTAACTCTTAGATTCGAAGTCATATAATTATAAAATCAATAATAGTTTTTTGTAACTAATTTACGAAGTTAAATGAAAATAACTATTACACCTAATAGGAATGATTGTACTCAGATAATATGATAGGATCACTTGAATCTTGCCCCAATAAAGATATTTATTGACTTAAATTCTATATGATTAGCATAATAACTCATGAAAATAGAAAGGACTCATTTCTCTTTGTGCCTTTGCTCCTGCAAGCCTTTGTCCCTTTTCAAAAAAAAATATTTTTTTTCAATCTTCATGCAACATCTCTGCTTTTACCTGCATCTTATGGATAGAATTCGCAAAGAAAAAACCTGCCTTAACCGTTAATCCATATATCCTACCAGTTTAGTCAATATCTCAACAATTTGTACCGAGATTTTTACCATTCAACCGACTAGACGACCGATTATGGTATTTTGTATTGCAAGGTACTGGCTTAAACATATATCTTTGACACAAGAATTCAGCACAACAAGTAAGTAAAAGATTCAAAAACAGTTTTAAAAATTAACTCTCAATCAAAACTTTTCTTCTTGATCATGTAATCAAGCATTAAGGTTTAACTTTCTAAACATTAATAAAAGTCATGAAAACGTTCGCTCAACTCTTCTCAATCTCTGCATTAACAGTTTTATCTGTAGTTAGTTTCGCAAACAACGACAACAACAACGCAAATAAGACGAAGACGTTTGAAGTTGGCATGTTCAAAAGCAAAAATTCACTAAACATGAATTTGATGCTTGAAAAAGTAACCGATAAAAAGGTAAAGATTATCTTGAAAGACCCTTCGGGAAAAGTATTACACCAAGAGTATGTTGCGAAAAATACCCCTTCGTATTACGGTAAGTTTGACATGAGCCAGTTGGAAGACGGAGTTTATACTTTCGAAATCACTGACGGAACCGAGAAAATTGTTAAGACTGTAAATCTTCAGTCTCCTGAAACGCAAGAAACAACAAGAAACCTGACAGTTAATAAATAGTCCAATCCTAGCGCCTGACGAACGCTATACATCTGGACATCGGTGGTCAGGTATTGGTAATAACTGATAACTGACCGCTGACAATTAAAAGATTACAAGTCATGAAAAACCTCTTTTTTTGAATATATATAAAAGCTAAACCTCTTTTTTGAATATATAAATTGCTGAAAGCTACCGGCTAACAGCGCAGTAAAATTCCTCTTTAAACTAATATGCTGAATGTCTGTAAAGACGGTAAGCCTCATTTAAACTTCTCATTCAATAATATGAAAACGCTCTTTAAACCTGTAGTATTAATTTTATTGGCTTTGACTTCATTTGTTTCATTGGCCGACAACAACGACAACAACAGTAATTACACTGCCAAAGCCAAGACATTCAGAATAGGCATGTACCAAACTAAAGGTGCAGCCAAAATGAATATCATGCTTGAAAAAATCATCGGTAAATCGGTAACGATTACCATTAAAAATGAAGATGGTGAAATCCTAAATACCGCCACGGTTCGTAAAAATACAGAGTCGTATCATGGTAAATTTGATATGTCGGAGCTTGGTGATGGAAAATATACTTTCGAAATCAGCGACGGACATGAAACGATTCGTAAAACTGTAGTGCTAGATACCTCTAAACCCACTACCTTGACAAGAACAATGGACGTGAATAAGTAAGTATGAGTGCTGAATTGAGAGTGATGAGTTTTGAAATTAGAATGATTCTCTCAATTTCATAAAAAAGCGGTCGAAAACATAATTTCGACCGCTTTTTTGATGCTACTATGCTAAATATAAATGGCTTAAGACGCAATCATTGCGTCTTAACTAATGGAAAACAAATTATTTGCTCGTTTTTCTAATCTGTATTATGTTCACAAAGAATGAAAATGCCATTGAGAAATAGATATATTGCTTCGGAATATGAAAATCTAATCCTTCGGCAATTAGCGTAACCCCAATCATAAGAAGGAAACAGAGAGCCAAAATCTTTAATGATGGATGTTTGCTAATAAACCTACTAATAGAACCAGCTACAGCCAACATAATTGTGATGGAAACAATTACGGCGGCATACATGACCCACAACTCATCTACCAAACCTACGGCCGTAATAATACTATCAATTGAAAAGACTAAATCTAGTAATAAAATTTGTCCAATGATTGCGGCAAAAGATTTCGACGTTGGTGTCGAACTAGCATGCTCTCCCTCCTCTGTTTTTTCAAAAATCTCTTTATTACTTTTATATAAAAGGAAAAAGCCCCCAGCTATAAGAATTATGTCTTTTCCTGAAAAATCTATTCCCGAAATTGTCATCAAGGTTTTGTCGAGCTTCATAATCCAGCTAATGCCCGCCAATAAGATTAGGCGCAAAACCAGCGCGAGGCTCAAACCCACCAATCTCGCTTTTTTGCGATTTTCTGGAGGAAGTTTATCAGAGAGAATGGAAATAAAAATAATGTTGTCGATACCCAAAACGATTTCTAATACAATCAGGGTAAGCAGTGAAATAAGAATTTCGGTTGTCATTGTCTATTTGTCTGTTTGAAAGGAGTCTATGCCTCAAAACCTGAAACATTTCCTTTGCTATTTGAACGTGCAAGTTATACCAAAAGTTAGCGTCTCAGGATTAGATTTCGGTTAGATTTTGGTTCAGCAAAAGTGCAGAGTGACAAAGGCACATAGGCACAAAGTGTTCCATTTAGAACACTTTGTGCCTATGCAAAATTTATTTTCAAATTTCCAAATCTTCAAATTTTAAATTATTGATTTGGCTTCAGCACCTGCTTACCTGATTTAACTTTTTCTACATCTTCTTTTCGAATAAGTTCTCCTCTAAATTTCCCTTCTACATACATACGAGCTTGGTCATCGTAATGTTTGCTCATAAAATATCCCGATTGTCCCGTTGGGTTTATACTTTGTCCTTCAAAAGGTTTTGAAAAATCTATCACACGACGCAAAGCTGGCCCATAACTAACCTTGTAATATCCAGAAGAATCTAGTGGAAAATCAAGATTGTTGATTACTTCTTTGCCCGCCATAGCTGGTAAAGGTCCTACATTAAAGAGTTTGTTCAAAGGCTTTTGTCTACCCACAGGATGCACGTGTTCGAGTGTGTGAACTTTTTGCCAATGCCATGCCTTTTTATCCGCTCCAAGTTGAGCAGTCAAATCTGCATAAGCCTGATTTAGCGCTGATTGAATAATCTGCGTACGAGTTTCTACATTCTTTGTATCCTTATTATCCCACCATTTAGAAGTATCATTAACAATAAAGTTTTGTAAAGAACGCTTCATGGTTTGAGAATTAACAAATGCTTTGAATCCTTCAGCACCTAGTTCGTCTCTGAAAGTAGCCTCATACATACGATACAAGAATCTGTAATAAATCGTTGGTTCGATATCTTCCAAATCATGTGTACCATCCCAAGTGAGCAACTCAGTATGTCCTGTTGATTTAATAATTGGAGCAATACTTTGAATCACAATTGGCGCCATGGCGCTTTTATGCTCAGTAATCATTTTGTGCATATCTTCTACGGTCCAATCATTTTTTGAAGTATTCAATAGTTGCTTGATACGAGTCGCACGGTCTGGCGCAACATAGTAACCTGCTACCAAGCCAGTACCCATATCCTCAGGTTGGTTGTTGGCAGAGTACACAAAACCACTAGTAGGATTAACAGCATGAGGATTTTGAGCAAAATCTAACCAGCCCTCTATCTCATCTTTGCCACTAGCGCCATCCAAAATCATATAAGGTTTTACATGAGCAGGACGCTTAGGGAGTTTTGCCGACGCCCACCAAGCAATGTTGCCCTTGGCATCGCCATACATTACATTCAGGCCAGGGAAATGAATCATCGAAGCGGCAGCCTCTGCTTGTTTGACATCGGTGGCATGTGCCAAATCGTAGAAGACTTTTAAAGAACGGTCAGGAAATTGTGTTAATACCCACCATAAGGCCACTGGCGATTTTTCATGAACAAATTTCTTATCAAACTCATTAATCAAAACGCCATGTCTCGACGAGCGATATTGAACAGCCACATCTGGTTTCCCTTTTACTTTAATGACTTCTTTTCTAATAGACAAATCTTCCCAATGGTCTTTAAACCAAACCTGATTGGCATTTGTAGGATTTATTTTTTCTCTGTAAAAATCAACATCATCATTTTCAAACATCGTTAAGCCCCAACCAGCTTTGTCGTTATGCCCAATCACAGCCATAGGAATTCCTGCGATGAAGTTTCCATAAAAGTTCTGATTAGGGTAAACCAAATTCGCTTCAAAAAATACCGAAGGTTGAGAAAAAGCAATATGGGTATCATTACTAAAAATCACACCTTTACTTTTGGTTTTGCTACCAGCTACAACCCAAGAATTAGAACCATGAAACGTAGGAAAAGGCGCTGCTTTTTGTAATTCAAGCACTTGATTGCCCAATGCCAACAAGTTTTGTACTGACTCTGCACCTTTACGAAACGCTATCTCTTTTTCATTGCCTTTGGTAACAGGGATTTTTTCGGCATTAGTTGCCCAAGTTGTTACCAAATCCTTGATATATTCATCACCAAGACTTTGTTGAATATAGGTCATCAAGGGGTCGGTGCGAAAAGCATCCGCAAAAGAAAAACCCATATATCCTTGAATAATATGTAAATCTATATTTGAAAAAGGCGTTTTCGGAATTTTCAACAATTCAAACTCTACAGGCGTATCTCCATTTTCGATAAAAGCATTGACTCCATTCACATACGCCGAAGCGGCTTTTACGTATCCTTCATTTTTAGGATATTGTGCGACGGTTTGTTCAGCATATTTTCTAAAACCAAGACTTCTAAAAAACTTATCGCTCTCCAAAGCCATATCGCCAAATACCTCCGAGAGACGTCCATCTGCCAAACGACGAAGGGCTTCCATCTGGAAAAGTCTTTCTTGTGCATGCACATATCCCAACGCAAAATAAGCGTCTTCTTCGGTTTGGGCATAAATATGAGGTATTCCAAAATCATCCCAAAGTACCTCTACAGGTTGTGTGAGCCCTTGTAGATTTATTTCTTGATCATGATTTGCTACTTTTGACTTGAGCCAGACAAATACTCCCAGCCCCAATAGCACGACTACAATAAGTAGTCCCATTAAGATTCGTTTGATAAAACGCATAGTTTTTAATAAGTTTTCACACAAAATGAAAGACCTTCTGGTCTAACAACTTGTCCGCTAAAGATATTGAAGTGAATTAATATTTGAAGTCCTTTGTATCAAAGCACTAATCGCAAATTTAGTCTTTTCTTGGACATCTTATCACTCATCCCTCTTTCTAAAAAATATCTTAATTCAACTTTTTTTAATTATATTCAACTACAATTGCAGAACAGTATAGAACACAAGTAGTTTTTTGGTTAATTTTGGTATTATTCAAAAACGAATTTATCTATATTGGTTTCTTTCAAACTATCCAATTACAATTTATTATGAAAAAATTAAGGCTCGCCTTAATGGCTCTTTTTTCTTTAGCCATTCTCTCCCTAAGGGCACAGACCTCCAACCCTTTGCAGGGCAAAAAGGTGCTAGTATTTTCCAAAACTGCTGGTTTTCGCCATAGTTCAATTCCTTTTGGTATAAAGGCTATGCAAGACCTTGGTCAGAAATACGGCTTTGGCGTAGATACTACCGAAAACGCATCAAAGTTCACGGAGGACAATCTTAAAAAGTATGCAGTAATCATCTTTATGAGTACCACAGGCGATGTGCTGAACCCCACTCAACAAGTTGCTTTCGAGCGTTATATTCAAGCAGGAGGTGGTTTTATGGGAGTGCATGCGGCATCAGACACCGAATACGACTGGCCTTGGTACGGTAAGTTAGTTGGTGGGTATTTTAATGGTCACCCTGGCAAAAATGTATCGAATGTTCAGATGGGTAAATTTACGGTAACCGATAAAAACCATATCTCGACAAGTACTTTGCCTACGACTTTTGAAAGAAAAGATGAATTCTATGATTTCAAAGAGTTTAACAAAGACGTTAAAGTATTGATTACTCTCGACGAAAAATCTTACCAAGAAGGTAAAATGGGTGATTTTCATCCTATGTCTTGGTATCATGAATATGACGGTGGGCGTGCATTTTATACTAACTGGGGACATACACACGAGACTTTCTCAGACAAAATTCCGATGACTCATATTTGGGGTGGCTTGCAATGGGCTGCTTCTGGTTCGGCATTAGACTACTCCAAAGCTCGTAGTGAATATGCGCCAGAAGAAAACCGTTTTACCAAAATTGTATTAGACAAAAACCTTGATGAGCCAACCGAATTGGCTGTTTTGGATAATGGTAAAGTATTATTTACTGAAAGAAAAGGTTTATTAAAAGTATATAACCCTGTTACGAAAAAAACCAAAGTAGCAGCAGACTTGCGTGTATATTCAAAATTTGAATACGGTTTGATGGGTTTAAATATTGACCCAAAATATAATCAAAACAAATGGATTTACTTATTCTACAGTCCATCATACCAAGTGGCTGGTGCTGATACCGCCAACCGACTTTCAAGATTTGTTTATGATGATGTAAAAGACACATTGGTATTTTCTTCTGAAAAAACGTTGTTAAGAGTTCCTGTAAAACGTACTGACTGTTGTCACACAGGTGGCTCTATTGAATGGGACAATAAAGGTAATCTATATCTCTCGACTGGTGACGACACCAACCCATTTGCTTCAGATGGTTTTGCTCCTATCGACAATCGTGCTGGTCGTGCTGGTTGGGATGCTCGTGCTAGCTCATCAAATACGAATGATTTGAGAGGTAAAATCTTAAGAATTAAACCAACTGACGATGGTTCTTACACGATTCCCGAAGGCAACCTTTTCCCTGTAGGCACTGAAAAAACTCGTCCAGAAATATATGTAATGGGTAACCGTAACCCTTACCGTATTTCAGTAGATAAGCACACTGGTTATTTGTATTGGGGAGAAGTTGGGCCAGATGCAGGCGAAAACTCAGACAAATACGGACCTCGCGGTCACGACGAAGTAAACCAAGCTCGTAAAGCTGGTTATTTTGGTTGGCCATTGTTTGTTGCCGACAACCGTGCTTATAATCAGCGCAATTTTGAAGACAATTCAGTTGGTAGCAAATTTGACCCACAGAAGCCTATCAACGATTCGCCACACAATACAGGTTTGAGAGAATTACCTCCAGCACAAAAAGCCTTTATTTACTATCCGTATGCCGACTCGCCAGAGTTTGGCCCTATTGTTGGCAAAGGCGGACGTAATGCTATGGGTGGACCTGTGTACTATATCAATGATTATCAGAACTCGAATGTCAAGTTTCCGAAATACTTTGATGGAAAATTCTTTGCCTACGACTGGGCACGTGACTTTATCAATATCGTTACGATGAAACCAAACGGTGATTTTGTTTCGATGGAGCGCTTTATGCCAAATACGGTATTTAGTCACCCAATGGATATGCAATTTGCTAAAGATGGTGCTTTATATGTATTGGAATATGGTCAAAACTGGTTTGCTCAGAATGAAGATGCTCGTTTGTCTCGTATCGAATTCAATGCTGGCAACCGCAAGCCTGTTGTACAAATCAGTGCTGATAAGGTAGCTGGCGCTGTGCCACTCAAAGTAAATTTCTCTTCTGTAGGTACAAAAGATTATGATGGCGATGTGCTTAGTTACGAATGGTCATTTGCAAAAGGCGCACCAAAAAGTAAGCTGAACAACCCTAGTTTTACTTTTACAAAACCTGGTATTTATCAGGCCACACTCAAAGTAAAAGATACAGCAGGTAATATATCAGAGGCTTCGGTAGAAATAAAAGCAGGAAATGATATTCCAAAGGTAGCCTTGAACATCAAAGGCAATAAGTCATTTTATTGGAATGATGAGAAAGTAGCTTACGAAGTAAAAGTTGCTGACAAAGAAGATGGTTCTTTAGATAACAAAAAAATCAAAGCGGAAGATGTACAAGTAAATATCGACTATCTTGAAGGATTTGATAAAACCATCATTGCGCAAGGTCACCAACAAAATATGAGCGTATTGTCAGGAAAACGCTTGATTGAATTGTCTGACTGTAAGGCTTGTCACTCAATTGATAAAAAATCTATCGGACCAGCTTACAAAGAAGTAGCCAAAAAATACAAAGGTGCTTTCCAAATAGAAGGTAAACTTTCTGACAAAATCATCAAAGGTGGTGGTGGTGTTTGGGGCGAACAAGCTATGGCTGCGCACCCACAAGTAAGCAAAGCAGATGCTACCGAAATGGTAAAATATATCTTGTCGTTGGCGGATGACAGCAAGGCAAGCAAGCCTGTAAAAGGTGAATATCTGACCAAAGATACTGGCAAAGCTGGTACGTACATTTTCTCAGCTAGTTATACCGACAAAGGCGCAGGAAGTTTAGGCTCTCAAAATACTACTAAAACCGTAACCTTGAGAAGCGCTAAATTCAAAGCAACTAGCTATGACGTTCAAAAAGAAACGATGAAAGTAAAAATTGATGGTTTGGGCGAAATCGTAGCAGCGACTAAAAACCAAGGATATATCGGCTTCGAAAACATTGACCTCACGGGTTTAAAAGCTTTTGATGTGGCAGCATTTGCCTCTGATGAGCGTACTGTAGGAGGTAAAATAGAGTTACGCATTGGCTCGCCAACTGGCAAATTGCTGAGTTCGGCTGAGGTAGGCAAAGGCAATACACAACCCGTAAAATTAGGTTTGGCAGATGCTACAGGTACACAAAACCTCTATTTTGTTTTTGTAAATCCTGAAGCAAAAGACAAAGCGCTTTTCGCCATTTCGGACATTACTGCGGTAAAATAAGAAATGTATTGAGTGATTTTAGCATATAAAACATGAGTCATCTCTAATTTTTTAGGATTGGGATTGTTCTCCAAGTTTTTATCAAAAAAGCGGTCGAAAAACTATTTTTCGACCGCTTTTTTGTTGCTACTATGCTCAATATAAATGGCTTCTGACACAATCATTGAGACGCAATGATTGCGTCTCTACGGGTAGAATACAAATTTTTGCATAATTACTCACTCAATCATAATTCACTAAATTGTTTTCTTTGTCAATATTTCAATAAATCTTATGCTTTCTCTATTTTTGCTTGAGGTTGAATAATTGTTGTTGCAATTTACCCTAAGACGTAAAATATTACTTATCTACATAAAAATATTCAACCAATTAGTCAACATTCATTTCATTAATCAAAAAGCTAATGTTTAAAATACTCTCTCAGCCTTATCCACATAACGCGACGCCTCGAAAGAGTATAGTTTTATCTATTGCAACGGGTATTTTTATTGCCACTTTTCTCAATTATTTTCAACCTTTTGGCGCTGCCAATTGGCATGACCCAAGTAAACCTTGGATATTATCAGGTTTTGGATTAGTGAGCACCATTATGATGCTGTTCAACTATTTTGTGGTTCCCCGTATTTTTTCAATCAGCTTTGCAAGCGAAAATTGGACAGTAGGCAAAGAAATGCTCTACGTGGCATTTAACTTATCGTCGATTGCTTGTGGCAATGTTGCCTATAGCGCTGCCACTCATTTGACAGATGTGCAAGTTGATGGTTATGTTGCCATGTTGATATACACCTTGGTTTTAGGCATATTCCCTGCCACTATGATAGTGCTTATCAATTATATTTATCACTTAAAAAAATATGCCCTAGCTCCTACCAATATCGTTGCTCCAACTACTACTCCAACAGAAGAGAAACTACTATTAAACTTAGTGGCCGAGAATGAAAAAGATAAAATAGTAGTTCCTGCACCTCAACTGCTTTATATCGAATCGAGTGATAACTATTGTACTGTATATTATCTTGAAAATGAAGTGTTATGTAAAACGATACTCCGTAGTAGCCTAACAAGATTGGAGGGGCAAATTCCTGAAAATACCCATATTCTCAGATGTCACCGCTCCTTTATCGTAAATCTATCTCAAGTAGAA
This sequence comes from Flectobacillus sp., assembly GCF_049240685.1. Taxonomy (NCBI): domain Bacteria; kingdom Pseudomonadati; phylum Bacteroidota; class Cytophagia; order Cytophagales; family Flectobacillaceae; genus Flectobacillus; species Flectobacillus sp. The sequence continues at coordinate 10,817 of NZ_JBMLSD010000489.1, read as the reverse complement.
AAAATATCGGGAAATGCGCAGGGATACCGTTTACATCTTTTCAATCAAAATGGACAAGTACCCGTAGCAAGAAAATATGCCTATTTGGTAGAGCAAATTAGGACTGGGCTTTAATGTAGTAATTTGTGATTGAGTGCATGAGTGATTAATATTCTATCACTACAGACGCAAAGCATTGCTTCTCTACCAGTAAAATTCAGATAATAATCACTCATTCGCTCAAACACTAAATTTGAGATGAATAGTTTTTATTCTATCACTGCTATTCGAATTTCGGTAGGTTGCTGTATATATGTAAGTCCTTTGAGTTTGAATTGTTGTGTGAGAGATGAAATAGGATTCAATTTAATATCCATACTATATTTCTGGTCTATCTGATCATAAATATGATTTTCAATAGGTGTTTTAATCAAATCTTCGATGGCAGCGATTATTTCAGGAATACTCATATTAACTATAGATAACTCCGAACCATTGAACGACTTACTTTGAACCATTCCAGGCATCAGATTTTGGGTCACAAATGTTGCTAACTTCTTTGCATCATCTACCGAAAGTACCCATCTATCCTCTATCTTATTTTTATATCGTACTTTCTGGTTATATCTTTTCAATAAAGAATCCATCAGCACCATTTTTCCATCTTCTAATAATAGCGAATCTGTGCGCAAGATTACATTGACGTTTTCAGTCTTTACGATTACATCTTTAGGCTTTTCTAATGAAATTTTCTGCTCTGCCAACAGCATACGATAGACTTCAAATAAGTTGTAGTTTTTGAATTGTAAAAAACCACTTCCTTTGGCAATTCCAGAGGATAATTCGGGGTTTCCTGAGCTAATACTAATGGAGATACTTTGCCCTAACGCTTGATTGCCTAGGAGCCAACAACAAATAAAGAGAGAGATACCAATGTGTAGTTTCATGAATCTTAAATTAAGGTGAAATTTTATACAAATACTTTCTACCCTAATTTACCAATCATTTGCTTTATTCTCGACTTTTCACCGCTGTTTCGTAAATAGACTTATTTTACACAAACAACGTCGTAATACTTATAATCCAAAGGATTGGCATAACGAAACTCGTATCCAGTCTTGTTGAGCAGTTTTGTAGCATCAATCACTTTATAAGGTATGGTTGTTTCTGGTTCAACAAAAATAGGCTCGGCAAAACCTAGCTCTGCACAATTTTTTAGATATACTTCTTTCCTAACAGGATGCTCTGGTGATACTACATTGAAGGTTTCTCCAAATATTCCCTTTTCAAGAATTGTCGTTACCACGCCAACTGCATCTTCCTGATGTACATAATTGACGGGAATAGCGCCCGTATTGATAGTTTTTCCTGCAAAATACTTCGCAGGAATACGCTCTTGTCCCATCAAGCCTCCACAACGCAAAATGGTTACGTTTTTGCCCAAAGCATTTTTCAAAAGGTTTTCGACCTGAATCAAACTATGCGTTGGAATTACCTCGCTATCTTCTGTGGCAACTTGCCCCAAGTCTGGATATACCGAAGTCGATGAAATATAAACTACCTTCTGAATCGTTGATTTCTGAAGCGTCGGCAATATCCCTTCAATTTGTTCTACATGAAAAGAGTCGCCATATTTACCTGCTCTTGGCGGAATAGCAATTACCAATAAATCTGCCGCTAAAAAATCAGATAATATTGCTTCGTTGGCTTCAGGATTGAGCTGCAATACCACAGGCTGAATTCCTGCCTCGGACAAGGGAAGTGTTTTCGCTTCGGAAGTGACCGAACCTATAACTTGATGCCCTTTGGCTACCAGATTTTTGCCCAGCGGAAAACCCAACCAACCGCATCCTAAAATCGCTATTTTCATCTTAGTACTATTTATAGATAAAACTTCTTTCTCTGAATATGCTCTTCTACAACTTCGGGCACCATATATCTTATCGGCTGTCCGTTTTTGATACAATCCCGAATAAATGTGGCCGAAATATCCAATGATGGAGCTTTTACTAATTGAACATTAGGATGCTTTTCTAAGTCGCTCGGTTCGGAGTTAGGTCTTGGGTAAACATACAAGCCAAAGTATTCAAGAATTTTATCTGCGTTTTTCCAATTTGGGAATTGTGCCAAGTTATCCCCTCCAATAATTAGCTTAAACTCATAATTAGGGTGTTTTTCCTGTAAACGAATCAAAGTATCGATAGTATAAGAAGGTTTTGGCATCGAAAATTCGATATTCGAAACGCGGAAAAGAGGATTATCCTGAATAGCTTTTTCGACCATATCCAAACGATCGAACTCATGCAAAAGCGATTTATTTTTCTTAAAAGGATTTTGTGGCGAAACGATAAACCATACTTGGTCGAGGTCGGTCGTTGTTGCCATCACATTGGCAACAATCAAATGCCCCACATGAATAGGATTGAATGAGCCAAAAAATAAGCCTATTTTCATTCGAATAGATATCAAAACAAAAGGGTTGTTAGCAAACCAAAATTTGATTTACTAACAACCCTTTTGTGCGTTATAATTATTTTGTAAAATCGTCAAAAAGCTTTTGTGCTTTTGCTACGGCTTCATCCAAATTGTCGTTCAACAATACTACGTCAAATTGGTCTTGGAAAGACATTTCGAAGTTCATTTTGAAAACTCTTTTCGAGATAGAATCTTCTGAGTCGGTACCACGTTCACGAAGTCTTTTTTCTAGTTCTTCTACGCTAGGTACTTTCACAAAAATAGATAAAGCACGTTCTTTATAATACTCTTTCAATTTTACGCCACCACGTACATCCACATCAAAAATCACATGTTTTCCTGCTGCCCAGAGTCTTTCTATTTCTGATTTGAGGGTACCATAATAAGCGCCTGGATATACCTCTTCCCATTCTACAAATTCTTGGTTAACAATTTTTTGTTTGAATTCGTCGGGTGTCATGAAGTAATAATCCTTGCCATTTTCTTCGTTACGACCACGTTTGTCACGTGTACATGCCGAGATAGAAAAACCCAGATTAGAGTTGGTAGCCAAAAGATGCTTCACGATGGTAGTTTTACCAGAACCAGACGGAGCCGAAAAAATGATAAGTTTGCCGTTTTCCAATGCTTAAAAATTTTAGGGAATATAAAAATTAGTTTTGTGATTTTGAGAAGCTCATTATAACAAATAAAAAGCCTTATCACGAACCAATTGTTTTTCAAAATTACAAATTATTTATTTGAGTGACAAAGAGTCAATCATTTGAGCACTAAAGACAAGAGTTAATCACAAGATTAGACCAAAAGCAAAAGGTTATTAAGTCGAATCCAACTATGGACAACTTAATAACCTTTCGAATGCTTTTATAGGCGTTTGTGATTTTACAAACCGCTTATTTTTTTCTTGATACAATCAAGCAAAGAAGATGGGACGCATTTCTTTTCTAATCTTAGTTGCATGGCGTCTTTGATACATTTTTCTAATTCATAGCCCTTTTCGCATGGCAAGCACTTGTCCATGTTACTTTTAAATTGAGCTATTTGCTCCTCAGTCGCCTGTCCATCTACAATAAGTTGAACAAGTTTCATACATTCGCCCTCATGTTCGCAATGAGTCTTCTTTTGTTGGGGAGTCCCTTGCACCTTCTCAGCCTCGGAAATCATGTCTTTATAGAATTAAGCAGTTAACTTGGTTATTTTCTAATGAATCTATTTGTCAAAGCAAACGATAAACTTTTTGTATTTTGATATAAATCAAGTAGTTATTGAACAGAGCGACAAAAAAAAAAATTCCAGTTTTGTAAAAAAGTTTTTACTTTCTGATTTATGTCACCTATCGGACAGCTAATTTTCTGCCAAAGTGTCAGCATTGACATCATATCCTAAATTTTTGGCATAACTTTTCAGTTTCTCTTTCAAGAGCATACGAGCACGGTGTAAGCGTGAACGCACAGTACCAATAGGAATATCTAGGATTTTGGCCATTTCTTCATACGTAAATCCTTCGATATCGCAGAGGATAATTACTGTTCTAAAATCTACAGGGAGCGAATTGAGCGCATTGGCTATTTCGTCACCAATCAAATCTTGGACAGTTTCGGCACGTAAATCTACTGTTTGAGTAGTTTCGGCATCTTCCTCCGAGTTGTAGGTTGTTTCTACATCTTGGTAATCTACTTTTGAAGGCTCTTTCGATTTCTTCCTAAAATCGTTGATAAAGCTATTCTTCAGGATTCTGAACAACCAAGCTTTGGCATTAGTTCCTTCTTCAAAAGAATTGATAAAGCGAAAGGCTTTTAAGTAAGTATCTTGCACAAGGTCATTGGCGTCGTCTTCATCATTGGTAAGACGAAACGCAAAGTTGTACATAGAATCTATATGGGGCATAAACTCCTTTTCGAAAACTCTATGTTTTTCAGTTTCCGAATAGGTTTGGAGAGTTGGGATTTCTTCTTGCTCTGACATAGCTGATGATGAGTCTCTTTTTTAAAAACACATTATCCAATCGTTCGACAGAGTACAGCTTTACTACGTTCACTATCTCGTTGACTCTGTCTCTAAATTCTCAAACGCTTGAATACTATCATGTACAAACAATCTGCCAAGAATGATTTTTATCAATTTTATGACAAAAAGGCATGCTAGGCATTCTTCATTGTAAAGCTCTCTCCAATCAATAAAGCAGGAGTAATAGAGAAAGTGTTAAGCTTTACCGACGACTCGCGAAATCCAAATAAATCACTGTTTTTCAAGTTATTCCTTTATTCTTTTCTGAAGAATTGTAGAATAAAAATAACAGTGTTTGTAAAAATAATACTAGCTAATACTTTGAGTATCACCTGAAAGAACAAGCCCCAATCAGATGCCTCTAACATGAACAAAACAAAGTGGTGAATCAGTGTAAGAATACCTAAGTAAGAAATAAACCAACCAAAGCCCATCGAACGTAACGTGAGTACTTGGCGCTCGTCGTATCCTCTTTGGGGCGTTAATAAGGTAATAATTGACGGTCGCAAATACGCAATCAAGGTAGTTGCGGCCGCATTAGCGCCCATGGTATTATAAAATATATCGACAAACAAACCTGCTACAAAACCTAAAATCACCAATTGCAAACGGCTCGTTTCAAAAGGTAATAATAATACTGCCGCCACATAAGCAAAGCAAAATGCATAATCAAAGAAAACTAGCTGTCGCACAAAAAACACTTGCAACAACAAGTAGAATATAAAAGTTAAAACTTCTGGGACGATATTTCGAAGAGTCATTTACTTGGTTCTTAATTTTCGATTAGGGTGACTGGCTCCTTGTCTACTTATGGTTTAGTTGTTTGTGGCGCTTTTGAACTCTGAGGGGTGGTATTCTCAGGTGTTTCCTCTAATTGCTTCACTTCTTTCTCTAATCTGTTTTTGATTACGTAAACATACGAGAGTGTATTGAAATTAGTTGCCACTTTTAACTGAATATCATGAAAAGTCATATCTTTCTTTACACCAACTTTTGTCACATACCCAATCGCAATATCTGCTGGAAATACGTAATTGTAATCGGAAGTCACAATGGTATCTCGTTGTTTAACGGATTTGTAGCGAGAAACATCTGTCATTTCCAAAAGCTCAGGATTTTTTCCATCCCACTTTACCGAACCAATTTCGTTATTTCGTCTAATCTTGGCAGACATCGTATATTCGGAGTGTAATACCGAAATTACGCGTGACATGTGCTCAGAGCAAGATTTGATTTTACCAACTACGCCCGTTGAAGAGATTACCCCCATACCAGGTGCCAAGCCATCGGCAGTACCTTTATCGATGGTGATATAGTTATTGAACTGATTGGTTGTCAACTCTGTTACCTTAGCAACAATTGGCTGAAAACGTGCAGCTACGATAGAGTCTGCTTTATAATTTACCCTGGGCTGTATCAATTGCTGTGCCTGAAGCTTCAACACCGTTTCTCGCAACTGCTTATTTTCCATGGCTAAATCTTGATTGACATTACGGAGATTATAAAATTCAGCGATGGAATTAGATGTTTCGAGTGCTTTGGCAGCGTAGTAATTAGTCGTATTGAAAAAAACAGCGTTGGGGTAATTATTATATGAATAAAACATCCACAAACTCAGTACCTCCAAAAGTACGAACACAATGAAAGCTCGTTGCTTTGAAATGAACTGGAATAGTCTATACATTTCTTTTTGAAGAGTAAGGTTTTTGACAAATTGAAAATTGTGGCTTTAGACTGTAATCGTTGGGCATACCACAACTAAATGTACTTTTCAAATAACAAGAACTCCTAAGTTATTGGGGCTTTATGTCATTAGCTAAAAGTATGAAAATACCTGTCATAAAATTATTAGTGTTTTTGCTTAATGCCTACAGCTTATAGCCTAACACTTAAATCATAACAAAAAAGTGAATGAGAAATTGAGCTAAGCTATTTCCCATTCACTTTATCCCAAATCGTGATAATTACGAAATTAGAATTGGCTTGTAATGGTCGAGGTGTTTCAACACTTCACCTGTACCTCTTACTACCGCTCTTAATGGGTCATCGGCAATATGAATAGGAAGCTTCGTTTTGTTTGCAATACGTTTGTCCAAACCATGCAACAAAGCGCCACCACCTGTCAAATGAATACCGTTATGGTAAATATCTGCCGAAAGCTCTGGAGGGGATACTTCTAGGGCTTTCATAACTGCTTCTTCAATTTTAGAAATAGATTTATCTAAGGAATAAGCAATCTCAGAATAGGTTACTTTTATTTCTTTTGGAATACCTGTCATCAAGTCACGACCACGGATTTCGTAGTCTGCTGGAGGATTTTCTAATTCTGGCAATGCCGACCCAACTTCAATTTTGATTAACTCGGCCGAACGCTCACCAATCAATAAGTTGTGCTCACGACGCATATAATCTACGATATCACGTGTGAATACGTCACCCGCAATACGAACAGAGGCTTCGCAAACAATACCCGAAAGGGCTATTACGGCGATTTCGGTAGTACCACCACCGATATCAACAATCATAGAACCGTTTGGTTGCTCAATGTCGATACCGATACCGATTGCCGCTGCGATAGGCTCGTGTACCATATATACCTCTTTGGCACCTGCATGCTCACAAGAGTCTTTTACGGCACGTTTTTCTACCTCGGTAATACCCGATGGAATACAAACAACCATACGATGAGAAGGTGTGAAAAAACGACTACCCGTATCAATCATCTTGATCATACCGCGAATCATCAATTCGGCAGCGGTAAAGTCTGCAATTACACCATCCTTCAAAGGACGAATTGTTTTAATATTTTCGTTGGTCTTTTCGTGCATCTGCATCGCTTTGTTACCAATCGCTAATACTTTATTGGTAGCTTTGTCTAAAGCGATGATTGAAGGCTCGTCAACAACAATTTTATCTTTATGAATGATAAGGGTATTAGCCGTACCCAAGTCAATAGCAATGTCGGATGTAAGGAAACTAAATAATCCCATTTTATTAGTTCTTCTTGGCTTGTTTTAAAATCTTTAAACTCTACTATACTTTTAAAATCAATTAGTGGTAATACACTTATGGTTTATAGCTTGGTATAATACACCCGATTTATCTCTATTACAGATTTACTCACGCAATGTAGTTGTATCGAGTAATTGCACTCTTGCTCATTCCCTAGTGTTTTATAGCTCGATTTTCTTGCCTGTATTGATAACACACTTGGATTTGTTATCAATGCATGAATGTCATATCGCCACAAAATCCTCAATAACTACTCGTTTTTCTGCAAGTTATCGAAAAGTTTAGACTATCACAAACTCTCTTATACGACCATTTTCTTGTAAAAGTGCAAAATTAGAGAGAAAGTTGGAGATTTTGCCCTTCTATTTCAAAAAAATCTATCGGAAATTTTTTTTCCGAAAAAATAGTATGCACGCATACCTTTTACTATATTTGAATCATTATATCTAAGGTATTAAAAGTACCAAATACTTGTTAGTAGTTGTCCACTTATACAACAGATTTTCAAGCTATAATAACAAACGGTAGGTTGAGTATTGATTGTATTACCGTTCAATCAATTGATCATCAATTAAACTTTATTTTAAACTATGACAACAGCATTAAATGGACTAAATTTTCAGTTTACCGAAGAACATTTGGCCGTACAACAAGCCGCAAGAGACTTTGCTCAAACAGAGCTCTTGTCGGGTGTAATTGAACGGGATGAAAAGGAGTTTTTTCCAGAGGAATTGGTCAGAAAAATGGGCGAAATGGGATTCCTCGGAATGATGGTTTCGCCAGAATACGGTGGTGGTGGCATGGACACGGTATCGTATGTACTTGCGATGGAGGAGTTATCCAAAATAGATGCCTCCGCTTCGGTGATGGTTTCGGTCAATAATTCGCTAGTGTGCTATGGGCTAGAAGCTTTTGGCACAGAAGAACAAAAACAAAAATATTTGGTACCCTTAGCTTCAGGGCAACACATCGGAGCATTTGCTTTGTCCGAACCCGAAGCTGGATCGGATGCCACCTCTCAGCATACCACAGCCGAAGATATGGGCGATTATTATTTGCTCAACGGTACCAAAAACTGGATTACTAATGGCGGTCGTGCCAATACGTATTTAGTTATTGCGCAGACGCATCCCGAAAAAGGTCATAGAGGTATCAATTGCCTAATTGTGGAAAGAGGAATGGAAGGTTTTCAGATAGGAAAAAAAGAAAATAAATTGGGGATTCGTGGCTCGGATACGCATTCCTTAATGTTTACCGACGTAAAAGTTCCTAAAGAAAACCGTATTGGTCCTGATGGTTTTGGGTTCAAATTTGCGATGTCTACGCTCAATGGAGGTCGTATTGGTATTGCAGCACAAGCTTTAGGGATTGCTTCGGGTGCGTATGAACTGGCTTTACAATATTCTAAAGAACGTAAAGCGTTTGGGAAGGCTATCTCTGAGCATCAGGCGATTCAATTCAAACTTGCCGAAATGGCAACTCAAATTGACGCAGCCAGATTTTTATGCTTAAGAGCAGCCTTGGACAAAGACCACCATAAAGACTACGTCAAATCGGCGGCGATGGCCAAACTATTTGCTTCCCAAGTAGCCATGGATACCACAGTAGAAGCAGTGCAGATTCATGGCGGGTATGGTTTTGTGAAAGAGTTTCATGTAGAACGATTGATGCGTGATGCCAAAATCACACAGATTTATGAAGGTACTTCCGAAATTCAGAAAATTGTAATTGCCCGCGAGCTTCTAAAGTAATATTTTACTGAAGCCAAAAGCTTTCTCGCAGTTTTTGAGTCAAATCCTAAAGCCGTTAAGTCAAAATTTTGAGACTTAACGGCTTTTTTTGTACTTTTTTTATAAAGATTACATTAATCTCAGAGCCCAATTTGCTTTTAGAAGAAATAGGCGTGTTTTTGACAATTTTAGGCTCAAAATCTTTACTTTTTTGGCAGATTGTCTTGAAAAAACACAAAAACTATGAAATATTCAAATATTTAACACAGTCAATTTTCCCCTTAAAAAAGCCTCTTCTTAGGATATTACAATAATAATCAGCCCAGTATGAGAAATTTACGCAAAAAAAATCCTGATACTTTTTTTATTTATATTTTGGAATTTTAATGCGATTTATTAGTTTTGTCCTAAATTTATCTATCATTGTTTTCAATTTATAGAAAATAAGCCGCAGAAATGGAAGATTATAATAAAATCATAGAGTCCCTTGGTGTTAAGTTCATCAAATCTCGTAACATTAGAATATTACAACCAATCAGAATCAAGAACTTTTACGATGTAGAAAACACACTCTTGATTTTGTACAACGGTGAGGTTTCATTTGGTGAAGAAGCTGTTCACGCAGAGGTTGGCGATATGCTCTTTATCCCAGGTGGAAAGATGCTTTCTTTGACTTATGGTAACGCCGACAAACCAAAGGTTGTTTCTAACGAAGAGTTTATGACTCATCGTGAATTATACTTCGAACCAAACCTAGACCCAGCAAGAATCGGTCAGGTAGAAAACTCTTTTGGTTTAGTAGCTTTCGAAGCAAAAGTATTTGATTCGGTAAACTTCTTTACTTCCTTAGACATTCCTCCTTTCTTAATCAAAAGAGACGACAAGTTGGCTCACATGATTAACGAAATCTTGAAAGAGGATATGTGTGATGTATTGGGTAAAGGTCGTGTAATCAAGATAAAGACCGAAGAAATCGTTATTGAGATTATTCGTTATATCATCAAAAACCGTTTGTTTGTTGAACAATTAGCTACCAACAGTACTTACTTCAAAGACCCACGTTTGATAGATATCTTTGCTTATATCAAAGACAATATCGGTGGCGACTTGTCGAACAAAGTATTGGCCAACGTAGCAAACGTATCAGAAGATTATGTAGGACAGTATTTCAAAATGTTGACGGGTATCAACCCTCAAGATTATATCGAATACCAACGTATGGAAGCCGCTGTAGGTTTGTTGCGTACCTCTAAAAAGTCGATTCGTGCTATTGGCGCTGAGGTAGGTTATAAAGATACCGCTTACTTCTGTCGTCGTTTCAAGATGATGTTTGGTATCCCAGCAGGAAAGATGCGTCGTCGCGAATCATTAATGAACTTGTAATTTCAAGTTTTGTCGGCTTATACGGTACAAGATTTCACTTTCAAAATTATATAAGAGCCTCTGATTTTATCAGGGGCTTTTTCTTTGCCCTAGATATGCCTTTAAGGTATACAAAAGTAAAAAGGCGGTATCGAAGTAAATCGATACCGCCTTTTTAATAAATATAATATCAAACGAACCTACACAAAATATTTCAACTTGATGACTTCTTGCTCTGTCAAGAATCTCCAA
>NZ_JBMLSD010000488.1:0-1816 GCF_049240685.1 Flectobacillus sp. | reverse complement strand
AAATACATAGTAAACAGTTTTAAACTGTTAAAAATTGAGTCCAAGACTAAGTCTTGAACTAGAGAAACTAATTTTACCCAATAATCAAAAGATCGCCTCTCCACTATTCAATAAGTCACTGATAATAAAAATATTACACCCACAACTAGCACAGTACGAAGGATTTCGTGTTGTTCAGAAACATTCATTTTCTGAGCATTTTTGCGGTAGCAGCAACCCTTGCGGTTGCCATTCTGAATGTGGCAACTGCAAGAGTTGCCGCTACATCAATTTTACTTTAAAAACAAAACTTAATCCTTCGTACAGTACTGATTTGTCCTTGCCTAAAATAGGTTGCCCTGATTTTTAAACAAGTTAAAGTAATCAAAATTGTAAAATAGTTTGATTTGGGTTTGTGCTTTTTGAATAATCACATGTCCAAATGGGTAAATTAGGTTTGTTTTCATTGTTTAGTTCTTTGATGTACTGTTCAAACGCAAAAGGTGTTAGTCCTTTCAGGGCTGCGTGTGGTCTTTGATGGTTGTATGTGTGAACTGCTTTTTTAAGCTCAGTGGCTAATTCGTCAAAATTTGTAATATTTTTATAGATTAGATACTGATTTTTAATCGTGCCATTCACTCTTTCAACGTGCGCATTTTCATAGACCTCATTGCACATACTGATGCTGATTTCAGCTTCATTCAAAAGGCTGACATAGGCTTCGCTGATGTATTGACTACCTCTGTCAGAATGGTGAATGAGTTCATGCTTAAACTTCTTCTGTTTCCGAGTTTTCAACGCCATTTTTAAAGCAATGATATTGTTTTCTGCTCTCATATTATCCGCAAGGGAATATCCAACGATAAAACGAGAATAAACATCTAAGACAAAAACGATGTAATAGAACTTATCATTTACTTTAAAATAGGTAATATCACTCGTCCAGAGTTGGTTAATGTCTGTGAGGACTTTATCAACCAAAAGGTTTTTATAACGACTGTAAGGACTTGAAAAAGTAGTCCTACAGAGGTTTCTATAGGCTTTTACCCTAAAGCCATAATAGAGTCCAATACTGATAAAAGCATCTCGTCCGATTCCTTCTGGTTGATAATAATCATACATGGTTCTCAAACCCATAGCAGGATGAATCTCCCTAATTTGGAGAATCAAGCCCACATAAAGACTTTCCTTTACCTTCCATTCTTCGATTCTGCGGAGCATTTGATAATGTCCTTGTTTAGAAATACCACAAAGTGCATACAAGTGCTTCATTTGGTAAGAATGTTGAGTAATATTTTGGCGAAAATACTCTAAAGTGTCGGCTTGAAACTTTTTTTTAGGTCAATGTCGAGTTCCTTTGAGGCAATCTCAATAAGTTTAGACTGATAGTCTATCTCCATTTGTTTTTGTCGGGGATGCCTAATCCTAAAATTCGCTCAAGTTCAGCCACTTTTTTGAGTAACTCCTGAGTTTTAGCTTCTTCGGAATCTTGTTGTACAATCATCTTAGTACCTTTTTTGTGATGGGGAGAATATTGGTAAATCCAGCGATAAACGCTTGTGCTACTTACATCCCACAATTTACAAAATTCGATGATACTAATCCTTTTGTTGAGAATGTCTTCGACTTTTTCTCGTTTGAACGACTCACTGAAAATACGACTTTGACGAATCTCGTATTTTGTACTTTTTCCAGTTTTTGATTTTGAATTTGCCATTATTTGTTGCCTTTTGAAGGCAACCTATTTTAGGCAAGGACAATTCACAACTCACAATTCATCACTCAAAACTCATCACTCTGAATCGCTTCCTCTTGACTGAGAAGTACTTCGTAGGCA